>JANYBX010000517.1 GCA_025360615.1 Opitutia bacterium | reverse complement strand
CCGCGATATTTTTTAAACATCGCGGCATGAAGCCGCTCCTACAATTTCCGCGGGCCTCACTGCTTCGGCGTGAGCGCGGTGAAGAACTGGATGACGTAATACGTGGCGGGAGTGGTGCCGACGTTGGTCATGTTTTCATTTTCGTTGGCTGCGTAGAAAATCGCCGAGCCGGGCCCGGCGACCTGCTTCCTGCCGTCGAGGTTAATCTCGAGCGTGCCTTCCTTGATGATGACGAGTTCCTCCTGCGGATGACGATGGAGGGGGCCGGTATTTTCGCCGGGGATGAGCGTCGAGACATGGAGGTGAAACTTGTCGAGCGTGGCGGTCGGGGCGTCGAAGACTTGGCGGCGCAGGCCGGTTTTGGTCGGTGTGTTGGGGGCGAGTTCCCGCCAAGGTAGGACGAGGGAGGCCATGGTTTCGGCGGATTTGGCGGAGTCGGAGTTTTGCGCGCGGAGCATGGGAAGCAGGGTGGGGAAGGCGGCAAGACCAGCGAGGGGCTTCATGGGGAATGAGAAAACCCGTTGGCGTCGCTCCATGCCCCATCGATCTTTTCGACGCCGGGGTTTTGCGTGCGGGGGGCGGCCCGGTTTCGCGCATGGGGAAAGAGGTCGATCCCCCGGCGCCGGGCGTACGGGGGACCGAGATCGGCTGCCTTGACGCATGGTGGCGGCGGGGTGATGGCTTCGCGTGATGAATTTCTCCGACGATGAGCAGGTTTTCCTGCGCGACCTGATTAAAACCTCCCGTCAAAAGCTGCACCACGTGAAGTGGGTGGATCGCGATGGCACGGATCGCGTGACGACGTTCACGCAGACGGAGTCGGTCCGCCTCAACACCCTCGCCCATCGCACCGGAGTTTCGAAGGGCGAACTCCTGCGGCAGGCGGCGCACATTTCCGTGGCGAAGTAGCGGAGGGCCCGAAGTGTCCGGCGACGGCGGCGCTTGCCTTCCGCACGGCGAATCCGTGAGTGGCGGCGAAATTTTCCTCGATCATGGAACACAGACTACTCGGCGGTTCGGGATTCAAGGTGCCAGTGCTCGCACTGGGCACGGCGACATTTGGAGGAACCCCGCGATTTTCCGCATGGGGCAGCGTGGGAATCCCGGAGGCCACGCGGCTCATCGATCTCTGCCTCGAGGCCGGCCTCACGATGTTCGACTCGGCGGACATGTATTCGGATGGTCAGGCTGAAACCGTGCTCGGCGGCGCGATCAAAGGGCGGCGCGACCGCGTGATCGTCTCGACGAAGGCGACCTTCCGGTTTGGGCCGGGACCGAATGACGTGGGTTCGTCGCGACATCACCTCATCCGGGCGTGCGAGGAAAGCCTGCGGCGGCTCGGCACGGACTACATCGACCTCTACCAATTGCATGGATTCGATCCGCTGACGCCGGTCGAGGAAGCGCTCGGGACGCTCGACGATCTCGTGCGGGCGGGCAAGGTTCGCTACATCGGATGCTCAAATTTTTCCGGCTGGCACCTGATGAAATCCCTGGCGGTTTCCGAGCGGCGCAACCTGGCGCGGCATGTGGCGCACCAGGCGTTTTATTCGCTGGTCGGCCGTGATTACGAATGGGAACTCATGCCGCTGGCGCTCGACCAAAAAGTGGGGGCAGTCGTGTGGAGCCCGTTGGGCATGGGCCGGCTCGGCGGTCGGATGCGCCGCGGGCAGCCATTGCCGGAAGTCACGCGACTGCGCGATCCCGGCACGCAGCCCTATCTGCCGCCGGTGGAGGACGAGATGGTTTACCGCATCGTCGATGTGCTCGATGCGATCGTCGCGGAAACCGGCCGCACGCTGCCGCAGGTGGCAATCAACTGGGTGCTGCAGCGCCCCACGGTCGCCACGGTGATCATCGGTGCACGCGACGAGAAGCAACTGCGGGAAAATCTCGGGGCGGCGGGCTGGGCGCTCACGCCTGAGCAAATGGCCCGGCTCGATGCGGTGAGCGCGAAACCGCAGCCCTATCCCTATTGGCATCAGGCGCAGTTCGAGCGGCAAAAACAAGCGTTGGGCTGAGACTGAAGACGCTTATCTCTTGGTGAATCCACCGCCGCGGCTTCGTCGCAACTCACCCTCTCGCCGACGGCGAGGTAGTGAGGTATCGAGAAAAAACCGGCGGCCGTTTCGCCATGCAGCCTTAACTGCAGACCGGCTGCTCCCGTAGGCCCGGACCACCTGAACCCGGACTGCGAAACTCCGTTATCGTCCCTCTCAACTTGTAACGTATTATATTACAAATATGCCTTTCGCAGGGCCCAGCACGAGGGGTGATGGCTGGGAATTTTGTAATATAATACGTTACAAGCAAATTTTGGTGAGCGGGACGATATCCAGTGAATCGACGGAAAGGCCCGGGGAAAGAACGTGAGGAAAAAACGAGCGCCAGCGGCTGCGCATGGGGTTGGGGGATCGAGTTTAACCACCGGGCTTGCGAGGGGCAGGGGGCTGGGAAGGTGCGCCGGATGCATCCGCGGGCATCGGCATCCCGGGCATTCCACCGCGGAGAGACTGCATGGAGTTGGCCTGATTCTGTTGCTCGGTCTGGAGCTGTTTCAACACTTCGATCTGCGACGCGCCGAGCACGCCTTGGGCGGATGCGATGGTCTGATCGGTGATGCGCGGCTGCGTCAGCGCGGCCATCATCGGATTGGTGGCCCCCATGCCTTGCACAAAACCCATCATGGCCGAGCTTCCGGCGCCAGCGGGCATCGACGATTTCGCGGTTTCGCTCAACACGCGGAGCAGTGCTTCCGACTGCGTTCCGTCCAGGGGCGCGTTCGTGTAGCTCAGCCGCCGTTCGATCTGGTCGAGCAGGCCGTAGGAGCCGATATTTTTGCTGTAGTCTTGAAACTGATTGAAGCCTTGGTCGCCGAGCAGGCCTTTGATGCTGTCGTCCACCTCGCCCTGCGCCTTGGTCATCAGGGAGGAAAGTTCCGCCCCGTTCGTGGCGGGGTTCAGGCCTTGGGTTTGAGCGGCGCGCATGACGTCGAGGCCGCTCATTTGTTTTTCAACGAGCAGGTTTTTGAATTTTTCGAGATCGGCCGGACTCAGTTTTAGTTTCCGAAACAGCGCGGCGTAGCGCTGGTCGAGTCCGCCCTTCATCGAGTTGGCCATCATTTTTTGCACGGCGGGATTGTCGAGTGCGGCCATGCCGGCTGCCATGCCGGCGCCCGGATCGCGCCGACGGGCGGGCGCGGCGTCGGGGGAGGGCGCGGGTTTTTCGCGGAGGGTTTTTAGCTCAGCCTCGGCACTGGCCCGGCTTTTGTCGGCTGAGGCGAGACGCTTCTCCGCGTCGGTCGCACGCTTCAGTGCAGCTTCGCGGTCAGAGGCGTCGAGGGTATTTTTTTGCTCAAGCAGCGCGAGCTGTTGGCGCGCCTGAAACAGCAGCACGGCGAGGACGAGGGTCGCGACCGCGAGGAGCGCGGTGAGGAAGGTTTTGGCGGAGGAGTTCATGGGGCGAGGCGGGATAGTGGAGAAGGGAGGAGACGGTTGACGTTGGCGTTGGTGAGTGTGGTCAGCGGGTTTTTTTCACGGACCACGCCGTGTCCATGAGTTCAGCGGTGTAGGCTTCAGGAACGACACCTTCGGTCGCGTAAACATACAAGGCGCAGCGGAAAATGGCGTCGGCGGAGCGCACGAGCGGCACCCCGATCAACAGAATGAGTGTGATCGCACTCATTTCGCAGACGAAGAAATACGACCACCCCGAGGCGATCCGAAAGGCCAGCTCCACGCCGAAAACTGCGAGGACCAAGATCATGCTCATGACAAATGGGATTCCCACGAAACCGATGACCGAGTCGCCCCAGGATTTTTTGACGGTGGCGGCGGAAATCTTGAGGAGCCGCAGTGGGTTGGGGCTTTCCTCGCGGATGATGACGGGGATGACGAACACGGCGGCCGCACTCCAGCTCAGGCCGACCAACCGCAGGATAAACCGGCCGACCCAGCCCAGCCGCTCGGCGAGCAGTTGGAGCACAAGCCCAACCGAGGCGGCGAAGAGGGTCCACACGAGGATGGAGCGCAGGCGGCTGCCGGCGAAGGCCAGTCCGGTGCGAACCGAGACGCGCCCGCCCGCCAGCGCGCGCATGATTTCATGGTAGAAGGCCACGTTGACGAAGGTGGTGACGAACATCGCGACGAAATAAAAAACCACGAATCGCGCGGCTGCGATCGCCGTCAGGGGCGATGCGTGGTGGCGGCTCGAGAAGGGCACCGCGTCGGCCAAGCGGCGCGCGAGCGCCGACCAATGTTGGGCTTGGCTCCAGCCCAAGCCGGTGGGTTCAAGCAAGGCGGGCGCGAAAAAAACCAGCAAAACGAACAGGCCGCTGAGCAAGCTCAGCGCCGGGAAAACGAGCAGTTTTTTATCTTTCGCGATCACGCGCAGCGAATGACCGAGCAACGCGCGGCTGCGCGTGAATTTTTCCGAGCTAAACATGGGATTTCCTTTGGTTAATGTGCTGGATGACGTCCTGAAGCTGAAGGCCATGACTGCGCGCCTCGGCGGCGAGTCGCGCATACAGCCGGCTGAGCCGCGCGGCTTTCTCCTTCGCGGAGAGCCGGGCCGCCGCCGGGACCGGGGCGACGAAGCACCCGCTGCCGCGTTCCGTGGCGATGACGCCGAGGTGCTCCAACTCGCGATAGGCCCGGGCGACAGTGTTGGGATTGACCTTCAGTTGTTGGTGCAGCGCGCGGACCGTGGGCAACTGGTCGCCCTCGCCGAGCCGGCCCTCGGCCACCGCGGCCTGCACGTGGTGCATGATCTGTTTGTAGACCGGTATGCCCGAGTGAAACTCCACGGTCCAAGGCGCGGAAACTAAATTCATAGTGTGTTAGTTCACTAGAACACTTTATCCGGAGTCAACGCGTTTCACGGCCGGTTTGGAAAAAAGTGGCTTTGGCGATTTCGGCCCGAGCTTCGCTGGTCGAATCACTCGCGGCGGAGATCTTCCCGGCGACGAGCAAACCTTTCTGTGACCTGATCAAAACCTCCCTCCAAAAACGGTGTCACGTGAAATGGACTGAGCGTGATGGGAGCCAGCTAGGCGTTCTGATGGGAGGTTGGTGTTGTTCTGCTATCGGGCGCCAAAAGATAATTGATTCCGAATAAGAGAACGTTCAGCGCGGGGCCGCGAGGTGAGCGGCGGTGCGGAAGGCGAGGGCCATGATTGTGAGGGCGGGGTTGAAGCCGCCGTTGGTCACGTGGAGCGAGCCATCGGTGAGGAACACATTGTCGTGGCCGTGAACGCGGCCCCAGCGGTCGGTGACGCCATCGCGCGGGTCGGCGCTCATGCGGCACGTGCCGGCTTGGTGCTGGCCGGCGCTGAGTTTTAGCTCGGGCGGCCAACTCCAGACGCGTTCGGCTCCGCTGGCGCGAAGCCAGTCTTCGGCGCGGTGGCGGATGAACTCGGCGGTGCGCACGGTCTCGGGATGGGTGGTGCCACTGAGCCGCGCGACCGGGAGGCCGAAGCGGTCGCGCACGGTCGGATCGAGCGTGACGCGCGAGTCGGGCGAGGGAATTTCCTGCACGGGGCCTTTCACGTCGACGACGCGCCAGTAGAGATCGCGCAGCGCGTGTTTGTTCGCGAGGCCCCAGCGGGGAGTGTCGGGTGGAAGCATCGAACGCCACGCGATGATCGGGAGTTTCACGAAATCGTTCGCGAGCATCGCGCCGCCGATGACGCCGGGATTGCCGTGGTTGAAACGCGTGGTGCCGATGCACACGCCGGGGCCGAACTGGGTGCGTTCGCCGACGGCGTCGCGCGGCATGATGCCGAACGCGGTGGGGTAATAGTGGCCCTGAAGATGACGGCCGAGGTGGCCGGAGTGATTGCCGAGGCCGTGCGGGTGAAGCGAACTTGCGGAGAGTTGAAGGAGACGCGCGGTTTCGATGGCACCGCTGGCGATGATGATGGTTTTCGCGCGAGCGGTGCGGCGCTCGATTTGGGCGGAGTCGGGCGCGGCGGGAGCGAAGAATTCGACGCCGGTGGCGCGGCCGGAGGCATCGGTGAGGATGCGGGCGGCGTGGGCGCGCGTGATGAGTTCACAGCGGCCGGTGGCGAGGGCGCGGGGAAGGAGCGTATTGTGCGAGCCGTTTTTAGAATCGGTGGGACACGCGAAACCGATGCACTGGTTGCACTGGATGCAGGCGGCGCGGCCGAGGTGGGGCGTGGTGTTGACGGCGAGTGGAGGCGTGAAGGCGGGCCAGCCGAGGGCGGCGGCGCCGCGGGCGAGCCACGCGCCTTGGGCGTTGAGCGGCACGGGCGGCATCGGAAAATCGCGGGCGCGCGGTGCGTGGGTGTCGCGTGCGTGATCGCCGGCGACGCCGATCTCGTGCTCGGCGCGCTCGTAGAACGGGGCGAGTTCGTCGTAGCTGAGCGGCCAGTCGGCGAGCGAACTGCCCTCGGGCACGCCGTAACGCGAAGCCATGCGAAAATCGTCGGGATGAAACCGCCACGCTTGCATGCCCCAGACGCGCGCGCCGCCGCCGACGGTGAAGGCGTTGAGATTGTAGGCGGAGTCGTGGGGGCGAACGATGCGCGGATGCTCGGGGTGCGCGGAGTCGAGGAAGACGCGCGGATGACCGGCGGGATCGGCGGTGGTGTTGTCGCCGTAGAGCGCGAGGCGGTGGTTGCGGAGATGATCGGCGGGGATCGCGGGGTAGGAAAGATCATGGCCGCGTTCGAGGAGGAGGACGCGTTGGCCAGCTTCGGCGAGGACGCCGGCGGCGATGCCTCCACCGAGGCCGGCGCCGACGATGATGACATCGTAGTCGCTCATGCGGAAGGGCGGCCGGTGCGTGGATCGTAGCCGAGCATGCGCCATGAGACGGCGTCGCGATTTCCGCCGTTCGCGGGATCGGCGTAGAAACCTTCGTGCGCGAGCTCGACCATGCGGTTGAAAAATGCGGAGGCGGAAATCTCCGCGGGCCACGCGGTGGCTGGGCGGTTTTGCTCCAGCGCGGCGAGGAGCGCATCTTGTTCGGAGGAAGCGAGCGTCGAGAAATTGTGATCGGCTCCGTGACGCGCGGCGGCTTCGGCGTCGAGCTGCGCGAGGCCGAGCAGGAGTGCGGACGACTCGGCAGCGCAGTCGCCGGTGAGCTGGTGCACGATATAGTTGTCCGTGTCGGCGGCGAGAGCGCCGGGAAATTCATCGGCGGGGATCAACCGGTCGAGCAGGGCGCGCAGCGCGGCGAGTTGGGACGGGGTGGGCGGCATGACGCGCCTCTGTCTGAATCCGCCGCAGGGCCGAGCGCCAAGCGCAGATTTTATTTCAGGGCGGGCTGAAGCCTCGCGCTACTCAAACCACCGGACTTCAGCGGTGGTTGGTCAGGCTGGCGGGCGGGATAAAGGGGAATGCCGACGAATCAACCACGGGCGTCGCAACCGTGAGCGGCGGCGCGCGAAAAATGGGGCGGTTCCAGAGCACATCTTCCCGGGTGACCATCTGGACGATGGCGGGCTTATCAGCGGGGAGCTGAGGGCGGGAAGTGGCAAAGGAGAGAGGCATGGCGGGGTGCAAGACATACATCGGCGGGATAAGTGCCCGCTGAATGAAATATTTTTCCGGTGTGAAAAAAACAACAGGAGCGCGGTACGCATGCACGCAAAAGCGACCTTGCTCCGCGCGGAGCGGGCTACATTAACGTTCGGTTTACCCGTCAGCCTAAGAAAATCCCCGCGCTCATCTGCAGCGCAGTCACAGCGTCCCCTTCATCCCCATCCTATGAAACCATCCCGTTTGTTCGCGGCCAGTTGTGTCGCCCTGATCGTTACTGCCATGAGTTTTGCGCTGCGCGGCGCGGCCGCCGGCGACTGGGCCAGCCAGTTTTCCCTCAGCAATGAACAGGTCGGCTTGATTAACAGCGCGGCCTTTTGGGGGTTCACGCTCGCGATGGTTTTTGGGGGCCCGCTGTGCGACACGCTCGGTTTGGGGCGGATCGTCGGCCTGGCCTTTTTCGGCCACGCGGTCGGTATTTTGCTGACGATTTTCGCTTGGAATTTTTGGAGCCTCTACGCGGGCACGCTGATCTTCGGCATCGCCAACGGCTCGGTCGAGGCGGCCTGTAATCCGCTCATCGCCACGCTCTATCCCACGGACAAAACGACCAAGCTGAATCATTTTCACGTCTGGTTTCCCGGTGGCATCGTGATCGGCGGGCTCCTCTCCTTCGCGCTCGGCAAAGCCGGTTTCGGGTGGAAGGCGCAGTTTGCCACCATGCTCGTGCCGCTCGTGGTATATGGCTTCAGCTTTATCGGGCAGAAATTTCCCAAGACGGAGCGCGTGGAGCGCGGGATCTCGACTGGTGAGATGTTCGGCGCCTGCCTGAACCCGGCCTTTTTGCTCATGGTCGGTTGCATGTTGCTCACGGCGGCGACGGAGCTCGCGCCGGGGCAGTGGATTCCCAGCATCCTCGGCCACGCCGGGGTATCCGGCATTCTTGTGCTCGTGTGGATTACCGGGTTGATGGCCGTAGGGCGGCAATTTGCCGGCGTCTTCGTGCACAAGCTTTCGCCGCTGGGTATGCTTCTGATGAGCGCGGTCCTCAGTGCGGCAGGACTCTACGCCATGAGCCAGATGACCGGCACCATGCTGTTCGTCGCGGCGACGATTTTCGCCCTGGGCGTGTGCTTCTTCTGGCCGACGATGATCGGTTTTGTGAGCGAAAACTTTCCGAAAACCGGCGCCCTCGGTCTCGCGATTATGGGCGGCGCGGGCATGTTGAGCGCCAGCTACTTCATCCCCGTGATCGGAAAATACTACGACCGTGGTATCGCCGCGCGACTCCCTGCCGGAGTGGAAGCGGCCAAGGCTTCCATCGAAATCCAAGCTGCGGCCGGCCTGGAAACGCTCGGCAAAGCTGCGGTGTTGCCCGTGATTCTGGCAGTGATTTTCGCGGTGATGCTGGTGTTGCGGAAAAAGCCGCAGGCCGCGGCGCACTGAGCAGCGCCTTGCTTGGAAAACGAAAAGGGCCGATCGAAAGACCGCCCTTTTTTATTGGCTCCGGGCCGCTGCGGTGAACGTGAGGGGCTCGCCAGTGGTGAGACCAGACGAGCCGGTTCAGCGTTTCGCAGTCGGCCGGACGCAAAGTTTTCAGGCCGCAGCGCGCTTGAAGGGTGAGACACTTTCGCCAAAAGCGTGCGTCCGTTTCGGCAGCGTCACGGTCAGCACGCCGTCGTGGATCTCGGCCTGCATCGACGCGTAGTCGAAGGTGTGGCCGAGCCGCAGCCGGAGCTGATAGTCGAGCTGCGCGCCCTCAAGGTGGGCAGCCTGCCAGTTCACCCGCACGAAATGGATTTTGCGCGCGGTGATGAAGAGGTCGGGACCCCGGGCCTCGATGTCCACGCCCGCCGCGTCCACACCCGGCACATAGACGGCCAGTTTGACGACGTCGGGCTGGTCGCGGCAGTCGTAGTTCGGCTGACGGAATTGGTGCATGGTGGCAGCTTCCGACGGGCGAGTGAGACTGGCGGGACTGAACGGGTGGATCATCGTGTGCATGGGAAGAAAAGGGAAAAACGGAAAATGGAAAAAGGGAGGGGGAGGAAATAAAGCGGTGGCTTCCTGGGGCTGGTGGGCTCCGGGCTTCGCGTGGGTCTAAACTGCTTCCGTTGGTTCGGAGGGTTTAGGCTTGGAAGCCCGTGCCGGTCGTTTTTTGGCTCCAATGGGAGACGACCGGGCGCATCTGGGCGCAGCATTGTTGCACGGCCTTCGTAAACGAAGCGCCGGCGTGGCTGCGGAGATGTTTTTGTGCCGAGGTCATGAGAGCAATTGGATGGAAGGATAAATGCAGGCTGCGTGCCAAGCCGAAATTTTTTTCCAACCGTCAAGATTGTGTGACGGCAGCGGCCCGGCCAATTTCGCCGGCATGGCTGCACTCACCGATTCCATCACGACTCTGGCCGAACTGAAAACGCGCGTGCTCGCCTTCGCGCGGGAGCGGGATTGGGAGCAGTTTCACGCGCCGAAAAACCTGAGCATGGCCCTCGCCGCCGAGGCGGGCGAACTGATGGAGCATTTTCTCTGGGCGACACCGGAAGAATCGCGCGCCGTCGTCAACGATCCGGCGAAGCGGCTGAAGATCGCCGAGGAGCTCGCGGACGTGGTGATCTACGCGCTGGAGTTTGCCAACATGACGGGGCTGGACGTGGCGGCGGCGATCGAGGCGAAGATGGCGGCGAACGCGAAAAAATATCCGGTCGAGAAAGCGCGGGGGCGCGCGGAGAAGTATACAGAGCTGTAGGGAAATTTCGGCGGCACGCCGCGAACTTGGATTGTCATTCTGAACGAAGTGAAGAATCCAGCGGGCAACCCTGAAACTCGCAGCGTCGTCGCACGGGATGTTTCGCCACGCTCAGAATGGCAGGGCTTGGGACGAGGATTCGAGGGAGTCTTGAAAACAAAAAAGGCCGCGCTGTCGCGCGGCCTGAAATTTAAACTCGAAATTCGGGTGTTCGCTCAAGCTTTGCCACCGTAGCTGATGTAGTCGTCGAGATCGAGCAGGTCGGCGAAAGAGCGGATGTCGTCGCGCGCGGATTTGTTCTCCTTGATCACGCTGGCGATCCACTCGTGGCCTTCCGCGCCGCCGGGACCGCGTAATTCCATCCAAGCCGACCAGGCGGCGACTTCGTGGGGCGGCCGTTTTGTTTGCGTGCCGATCCACTCCAGAATCTCGATGTCGCTCTTGCCGGTCTTGATCGTGGCCAACATCTCCTCGTGGCCGATCCCGGTGAAAGCGAAGAGGAGCTGATCGAGCGGGCAGTTGTAGTGATACGCCCCTTGCTTGCCGGCGAGTTCAGCGCGGGCTTTGTCGAGCAGGCGGGCGAGGTGGGCATAGCCGCCGATGCGCACGCGGACGCTGCGCGGCGGATGTTGAGTGAGGTCGGGAGCGCTGTAGTTGATCATGGAAGGAAGACTTTCTTTTTTGTTTTAGTTGAGGTTGAGGACAAAATTTTGGCTCGGCGAACGACGAGGTTAGGCCGGTAGCCGCGGGGGGAGCAGAAACGGGTGTGGAGAATTCGCTTTCGCGCAAGGGATGGGCCGATAAAAAATTGCGGGGATGAAAAAGACCGCCGTCGTCCGCGACTATTATGTGCTGCCGTGTTGCCTGCTGCTGCTGAATCTCTGCGTGGAGCTGGTGAGCTACAAGGCGAAGGTGCTGGGCGATCCGTTGCTGCGCACGGCGGCGATCATGGGCATGGTGCTGTTTGGCGGCTCGCTGGTGGGATTCGTGGTTGCGCCCGCGATTGGGAAACTGGTGAGCGTGCTGCAGCGGGGCAGCCGCCATGGCGCAGGGGAACTCGGGGAAATTTTCTTCCTGCTGGCACTTGGGGCGCTCGTGTTCTGGCTCTACTATCGGGTCTACATCATCGGGCCGGAGTCGGTGTTGCCGGCCGAGTGGCGCAATCCGATTTTGCATCGGTGATGCGGCTCGAGCGGGCGAACGGAGGCGGGGTGCCCTCACCCCGCGTGACGCCGATTCCGCTTTTTCCATGGCTCGCGGGGTGAGGGCACCCCGCCTCCTGTTCGAAGTTGGGCGGTGGGTGGGTTACGGCTTCGGACGAAAAATCTTCATCGCAGCCTCGTGTGTTTCGAGGCGCGCGGCGCCGATGAGATCGAGGCAGTAGGGGATCGCGGGGAAAACGGCTTCGAGATTTTCGCGGATGGCTTTCGGCCGCCCGGGAAGATTCACGATGAGCGTGCGGCCGCGGATGCCGGCGGTCTGGCGCGAGAGAATCGCGGTGGGCACGTAGCGGAGCGAGGTCGCGCGCATGAGTTCGCCGAAGCCCGGAAGAAGTTTTTCGCAGACGGCCACGGTGGCCTCGGGCGTGACATCGCGCGGCGCGGGACCGGTGCCACCCGTGGTGACGACGAGGGCGCAGCCGGCTTCGTCGGCGAGGCGGCGGAGCTCGGCTTCGATGACGGGGCGCTCGTCGGGAATGATTTTGTAGTCGAGCTCGAAGGGCGTGCTGAGCCACGCGCGCAAGAGGGCGACGCAGGCCTGGCCGGGCTCGTCGGAGTAGATGCCAGCGCTGGCGCGGTCGGAGATGTTGAGGACGCCGATTTTTGCGATCATCGGAGGTTTTTTAAAAACGGATGGACACGGATGAACACGGATAAAACATTCGGTCAACCCGGTGGATTCGAGAACGAAAACTGAGCGATGATTTCTAGGGGCGTTGCACCGCGCTCGCGGAGCGTGCGGAGGCTGAGGGCGTCGTGGCGCTTGGCGAGGCGGACGCCGGCGGCGTCGAGCATGAGCGGGGCGTGGTAATAAACCGGAGCGGGCGCGCCGAGGGCGCGGAGAAGGAGGAGCTGGCGAAAGGTGGACTTTATGAGGTCCGCGCCGCGGACGACTTCGGTGATGCGGAGATCGGCGTCGTCGACGGCGCAGGCGAATTGGTAGCTGGGCACGCCGTCTTTTCGCCAGACGAGGAAATCGCCGAAGTCGCGGCCAGCGATGGCGCTTTGCGGGCCGAGCGCGGCATCGTCGAAGGCGAGCGTTTCACCATCGGGGACGCGGAAGCGCCAGTTGAAGGCGCGGCCGGCGTCGTCGAGCGGTGGGAGCGGCGCGTCGGCGGGCGGGCGGAATTGCGGCGGGTAAACGGGCTCGTCGTTTTCACCGCCTTCATGCGGAGCGCCGATGGCGTCGAGCACATCGCGGCGCGTGCGCGTGCAGGGAAAAATTTGGCCGGTGGCGTGGAGTCGCGCGAGGGCGGCGCGGTAGAGCGGGAGACGTTCGCTCTGGGAAATGATGGGTTCCTCCCACGTGAGGCCGAGCCAGCGGAGGTCTTCGAGCATGGCGGCGACGAAATCGAGTCGGAAGCGGATGGCGTCGAGATCGTCGTTGCGCAGGAGGAGCGTGCCGCCGGCGGCGCGGGCGCGCTCGGCGGCGACCCAGAATGTGCGGGCGTGGCCAAGGTGGAGGTGGCCGGTCGGGGAGGGGGCGAGGCGACCCCGATAAGTTGAGACAGATTTTTTCACCGCTGATCTTCGCTAATCACCGCTAATCTTTGAAAACGCCAAAACAATTAGCGTGAATCAGCGTGGATTAGCGGTTCAAAGAAATCATGCCCAAGCTGCTCTGCGTTTACTGTTCGTCGAGTGACCGGCTCGATCAGAAATATTTTTCCGCGGCGACTGAATTGGGCGAACGCCTCGTCGCCGAGGGATGGGGGCTGGTTTACGGCGGGGGAAAAACCGGCCTGATGGGCGCGGTGGCGCGGGCCACGAAAGCGGCGGGCGGGCGCGTGGTGGGTGTGATCCCCGAATTCATGAAGGTCCGTGAGCTGGCCTTCGACGAGGCGGACGAACTCGTCACGGTGATCACGATGCGCGAGCGCAAGCTGCTCATGGAAACGCGGGCGGATGCGTTTGTGACGCTGCCGGGCGGCTTCGGCACGCTGGAGGAAATCATGGAAATTCTCACGCTGCGGCAGCTCGACGTGGTGAAGAAGCCGTGCGTGTTTTTGAACCAAGATGGTTTCTACGACGACCTGCTGCGGCTGTTTGAACGCATGCTGCGCGACAATTTCTTCAAGCCGTCAAACATGGAACTGTTTCGCGTCGCGGCGACGGTGCCGGAAATTTTCACGCAGATCGAAGCGGCGCGCGGCGCGAAGACGGAGTCGAAATGGTTCGAGACGCAGTGAAGTGATGCACCGCATGGCTGTTTTGAAGTTGTTGCGGGCGCATTCGGCGGTGGCGATTGACGCGCATGAGGCGGCGATGGTGGCGGAGACGTTGCGATTCGTGGAGGCGGAGCGGGATTGTCTGCTGCGGTCGTGTGCGCCGGGGCATTTGACGGGATCGGCGTGGGTGGTGGATGCGGCGCGGGAGCGGACGCTGCTCACGCATCACCTGAAGTTGAACAAGTGGCTGCAGCTCGGCGGCCATGCGGATGGCGACGGCGATCTGGCGGCCGTGGCGTGGCGCGAGGCGCGGGAGGAGAGCGGGCTCACGCGGCTGCGACTGGGGGTGGCGGAAATTTTCGACTTGGACCGGCACTGGATTCCCGAGCGGAAAAGCGAGCCGGCGCACTGGCACTACGATCTGCGGTTTATGATCGAGGCGGACCCGATGGAGGCGCTGATGCGCGCGGCAAACGAATCGAAGGAGCTGGCGTGGGTGGGCCTCACGGACGTGGCGACACTCAACGCCGAAGAGTCGATGGCGCGGATGGTGCGAAAGACCGGGCAGGGGCGCGTTTGACCAAAAAACATTTCGTGGGGCGCGGCGGGACGGGTGACGGGCGCGCGCTTGCAACGGCGGGTTCGGGTTTGCAAGGTGCGGCATGAGACCCCAGGTGCTCTTGGTTTTTCTAACCCGCTTCGAGGAAAGCATGGCGATGCTCAAGGGCATCGCGCACTACGAGCGCACGCATCAGATCTGGGCGGCGTTTCACGACGACCAGGCTCGCACGGAGACTGAGCCGCACTGGTTGCGCGCCAAGAAATGGCACGGCGTCATCAGCCGCCACACCACCCCGGGCCTCGTGCAAGTTTGCGCGGAGCTGAAAATCCCGCTGGTGGATTTGAACGACGTGCCGCTGTTCCCCGGCGTGCCGAAAATCCGGCCCGACAACGTCGGTCTCGGCCATCTCGGCGCGGAGCATTTTCTCGAACGTGGGCACCGGCACTTCGGATTCTCGGGTTTCTCGAACTACGAGTGGTCGTGCGAGCGCCGCGACGGATTCGTCGAGGCGCTCAAGCTCGCGGGGCGCGATTGCGATGTGTTCGACGTGACTTATCCTGGCGATCTCACGCCGGTCTGGGATGTGGCGCAGATTTCGACGCTCGCCGGCTGGCTCAAGCGCCTGCCGAAACCCGCCGGCGTGATGGCGTGCATGGATCTGCGCGCACAGCAGATCATCAGCGCCGCGCAGGGGAGCGGCATTCTCATTCCCGAGGAAGTGGCGATTCTGGGCGCGAACAACGACCCGATCCGCTGCGAGCTCGCCTACCCGCCGCTCTCAAGCGCGGCGCCGAATGCGTTTCAATCGGGTTATCGCGCCGCGGAGTTGCTCGCGGATCTTCTGGCGGGAAATAAACCCGCGAGCTACGACCAGCGCGTGGAGCCGTTGGGCGTGGTGGCGCGCCAGTCCACCGACGTGCTGGCGATCGACGACCGCAGCGTCGCCGCGGCGTTGAGTTTTATTCGCGAGCGCGCGAGCCACGGCATCACGGTCGATCAGGTGGTGCGCCAGGTCTATTCCTCGCGCAGCCAGCTCGAGAAAAAATTCCGGCGGCATCTCGGGCGCTCGCCCCAGGCGGAAATCCGCCGCGTGCAGGTGCATAAAATCCGCCAGCTCCTCGTCGAGACGGATTTCCCGCTGAAGAAAATCGCGGAGCTCACCGGCTTCGAACACGTCGAATACATGTGCGTGCTTTTCAAGCGGCTGATGGGCGATTCCCCGGGGATTTACCGGAAGAAAACCCAGACGAATCCTCCGCATTCCGCCGCGCGCCCGGTCGCCGGATAGCCGTGTGCGTGCGACCAAGTCGCGCGCAAACAATCTCAATTGGCGGGTAACTGAACTCATTCCCGGCGGCGGCGCCGGCGGTTATAGTGGTCTTGCTCGGGTATGGATTTTTTGTCCGCCCCAAGTCCGGCCCTGCCCCATCTGGACCGGTTCGCTACACCCACAGACCCCTACTAATACAACTATGAATCGCTTCCTCACGCGAGCGGGCGCCTTGGTCATTACCTCGGCACTCTGCCTATCCTCCGCGGGACGCCTCGGCGCCCAGGCTACGACCCCGACAACGAACTCAACCGACGATTCCGCCAGCACGCCCGTAGTCCTGTCCGCCTTCGAGGTGAGCACGGAAAACGATGTGGGCTATGCGGCTCGCGACACCCTTGCCGGCACCCGTCTCCGCACCCAGTTGAAAGACGTCGGCTCTTCCATTCAGGTTATCACCGGCAAATTTTTGCAGGATACCAATACCCGGAGCGTGGAAGACCTCTTGGTTTACACCACGGGCACGGAAGTCGCCGGTCAGGGCGGTAACTTTCTCGGTCAGGGCGACGGCGCGGTTTTGACCGGCACCAATCGTTCGTCCGCAAACTCTATCACTCGCGTGCGCGGCTTGGCGGAAGCGGACAACACCCGCGATTTCTTCGTCTCCGACATTCCGTTCGATTCCTACAACGTCGGACGTCTCGATCTGCAGCGCGGGCCAAATTCAGTCCTCTTCGGCATCGGCAAGCCCGCCGGTATCGTCAACAGCAGCCTGAATACGGCGGGCTACAAGGACGCGAATAAACTCGAATTTCAATTCGGCACGTTCGGCTCCGCGCGTGCCTCGGCGGACTTCAACAAGGTTTTGATCAAGGACGAGCTGGCCATTCGCGTCTCGCTCCTCGATAACGCGATCAAGTATCGCCAAAATCCGGCGTTCAAAAACGACAAGCGCGCGTTCGGTGCCCTCCGGTGGGATCCCAAATTCCTTGTTACGCCGTCGATGCGCACCACTTTCCGCGCGAATTTCGAAAAGGGAGAAATCCGCTCGAACAACCCGCGCGGCACGCCTCCCCTCGACGCGATCACGCCGTGGTATAATCTCGGCAAGCCCACGTTCGACCAGCGCACCGCGACGGATGTGATCGGCGCGCTCCCGACGAACAATTTCTACGGAGCCCCCGGTGGCCGCGTGTTCGATGGCGTCATCACGACATTTAACGGCGGCTCGCAAGGCATCTCCTACCCGGCCGCATATACGACCTACCCGAACTACTCCGGCAACACCAACAACTCGGGCATCGGCAACAACACCCTCCGCGGCATCCGCACCTACAACGAATATGCCAACGCGGCCTTCCCGGCCGGCGCGATCGGCGCCTATAAGGCGAAGTCGCTGACCGACTCCAGCATCTTCGATTTCCGCAACAACCTCCTCGAGGGCCCGAACAAGCGCGAGTTTAACGATTTTAACGCGCTCAACCTCGCCCTCGTGCAGACCTTCTTCAACGGCAAGGCCGGTATCGAGTTGGTCTACGACCGCCAGCAGACGAAAAATGGCTACGCCAACTTCCTCTCCGGCGATGCCTCCGTTATCACGGTGGACATCATGAACACGCTCTCCGACGGCAGCGCCAATCCGAACGTCGGCCGCCCCTTCACGATTTCCGGCGGCGGCAGCGCCGGCCTCTTCTGGCGGGATCAAACGCGCGATTCGAAGCGCGCCACCGCCTACGGTGAATTTAACTTTGCCGACCAACTTGGCAAAGAGAGCACCGTGGCCCAGATCCTCGGTCGCCACGTTTTCACCGGTCTCTTGGCCCAGCAGAAGACCGATAAGCAAGAGCGCAACGGCCCCCGCTTTTTCCTCGGCGAGGATTATATCGCCGTGAAGCGCGATTCCGGCGGCGTCATCAACTCGCTCGGTCAGGCCTCGCGTGACGATATTTTCTATAATTATCTCGGCGGCAGTGTCGCCGGCCTCACGAACGCCAGCGGTATCCATCTCACGGGCGTCAAGAGCACGGTCACGCCGCAGGGCAGCTCGACGATCAATTCCTACAACAACGTCACGAATACCTTCCAGCAGGTTCCGCTGATTGTCCAAAACAACGATCTCCAATCCGACGACGCGAAGTCCTACACCAACGGTGTGAAGAACCGCGAGGTCGTCGATACCGGAGCCTTCATCTGGCAGGCTTATCTGTTCGACGGTAATCTTGTCCCCATGTTCGGCCTCCGCCGGGACAAGGATTTGTTCCGCAGCGCCGGCAGCCCGGGCAGTATCCGCGGCGTAGCCCAAGTGCAGGATCCGACTTGGCGTCTCCCCGACTCCGAGCTCGATACCAACAAAGGTCAGCGCAAGTGGGCCACCATCTCCCGCAGCTCCAAGACTTGGAGCATCGTTGGCCATGTGCCGAAATCGATTATGAAAAGCCTGCCCGGCCAACTCGGCCTCAGTGCTTACTACAACAAATCGGAAAACTTCGAGCCCGACGCCAGTCGCCGTGACATTTTTGGCAACCCGGCCGAAGCTCCCTCCGGCGAGACGAAGGACTACGGTATCACGATCACCGCACTCGACGAAAAAGTTTCTCTCCGCATCAACCGCTACCGGACGAAGGTCAGCAATGCCAACGTCGCCGGTGAAATTGGCGGTCAATACCTCATCGGTGCCGTCGAGGGCTGGGGCCAGTCCGCCGCGGTGAAATTCCGCGATGGTCCGGGCAACCAGACCGTCTTTGGTTTCTCTGGCGGCAAAGCCGTCACGTGGAAACCGCCGGGTGCGACCAAGGGCAGCCAAGCCACGGGCTTCACCTATTCGCAAGCTGAGCTCGATGCGACTTGGGCCCGCGAAGACGCCTCGATCAAGGGCTGGTTCAACACCCAAGTTCCCGCGAACTTTCAGCAAATGTGGGGTCTGACCGATTACGCGACCGGCGGCGGTTCGATCAACTTCGGTCCGGCAGGTCTTTCCGTTACCGGAGATACGATCTCGGAGGGCACGGAATTCGAACTCGTCGCCACTCCGATCAAGGGGCTCGACGTCTCGATCAATGCCTCCAAGACCTCCGCCAAGCGCGTGAATCTCGCCAAGAGCTATACCGATTGGATTCTGAAACGTCAGAGCCAATTCGTGGGCGCGGCGGGCGACATGCGCCTTTGGGGCAACGAAGACGACTTCGCCTCTGATTCCACGCACGGCGGCGAAACCGCCCGCGGCAAATATAGCCGTGAGACCATCGCCGGTTACAACCTCTTCCAAGCGCTGCAAGATAGCAATGTCCCGGAACTCCGTCCCTGGCGCTTCAATGCCGTCGCCAACTACACGTTCCAGTCCGCCAGCCCGCTTAAGGGCGTGAACGTGGGTGGCAGCTATCGCTGGCAACAGAGCAACACCACCGGTTTCCCAGTCATCAGGAACGCGGCCGGTGCTCTTACCTTCGATGTCGCTCATCCCTACAAGGGTTCGACCGAGGGCGTGACCGACGTCTGGGTCGGCTACGAGCACAAGCTCAACGCGAAGGTCAAATGGCGCGTGCAGCTTAATGTGCGCGACCTCTTCGCGACCGACAGCCTCAGCCGCGTGACCGTGCAGCCCGACGGCTCGCCCGGTTCCTATCGCATCGCCGAACCGCGCGTGATTTCACTCACGAACACGTTCTCGTTCTAATCCGAACGCGATTCACTCCTCAAAGTCCGGCGGCGAAAGCCGCCGGACTTTTTTTGCTCCGAGCTCGTCAACGCGCGCTCACATTTTCCGGCCTGATCCATTCCCCCTGCAAAATACGCTGGGCATGAAACTCTGTTTGCCCGCCCCGCTCGCGCCGCCTATCCGATTGCCTGCGCCATGAATTTCCCCTCGTCCCGTGCGCTTCTCGCCGTCTTTGTGCTCCTCGGCCTCGCGGCCTGCCGCCGCGACGAAACGGCGCCGAAGCCCGCCCACGCGCCACCGCCTCCGCCCGCTGCCGCGCTGCCATTCGCCGCCACTCCCGTGGGCGCGCCCTTCGAGGGCAAACCGTGGATCTCCCACGTTAACCTTGTGGATCTCGATCGCGACGGCCTCCCCGACATTCTCGCGTGCGACGATCACTTGCAGGCCATCGTGTGGTTTCGCCAAACCTCGCCCGGCCAATTCGAGGAACACGTGCTTGCGACCGGCCTCACCGCGCCCGTCCACGTCGAAGCTGTGGACATCGACGGCGACGGCGATCTCGACCTCCTCGTCGCCTGCATGGGCGAACTTTTTCCGAACAACGACAAGATTGGTTCCATCGTTATCCTCGAAAACGACGGCCACCAACGCTTCACCCCGCACGTCATCGCCGATCACATCGCGCGCGTCACCGACGTGCGGGCGGCCGATTTCGACGGCGATGGTAAACTCGATCTGGCCGTCGCGCAGTTCGGCTACATCCAAGGCGAAATCCGCTGGATGCGGAACCTCGGAAATTGGCAATTCGAGAGCCATATTTTGCTCAGTCTCGCCGGCACCGTGAACGTCTGCGTGGCCGACATGAACGGCGATCACACGCCCGACATCGTCGCCGTCGTCTCCCAGCAATGGGAGGAAATTTACCTCTTTGAAAACGACGGCCACGGCAATTTCACCAACAAGCGCCTCTTCGGCTCCACGAACCAGGATTTCGGCAGCAGCGGAATCAGTCTCTGCGATCTCAACCGCGACGGCCGCCCGGATATTCTCTACACGAACGGCGACGGCTTCGACTACGCCGAGCCCGGCAAACGCCCGTGGCACGGCGTGCAGTGGCTCGAAAATCTCGGTGGCTCGCAATTTCGCTACCACCGCATCGGCGATCTGCCCGGCGCCTACAGCCCAGTCGGCGTGGACCTTGATGGCGACGGCGCGATGGACGTTGTCGCCGTCAGCGGTTTCAACGACTGGACCAACCCCCAATCCGCCTCCCTCGTCGTCTTCCGCAACGACGGGCGGATGAACTTCACGCCGCAGGTGCTCGCCCGCGCGCCCACGCACCTGATCACCTGCGCCGCCGCCCCGAATCTCGACGGCACCGCGCGCCCGTCGATCGTCACCGGCGGTTTTCACGTTTATCCCCCGTTCGACCGCATGAGCCGCGTGCTCCTCTGGCGCCAGCCTCCCAAACCGTGAGTGATGCACGTGCCAAACTCCTCTCCCTGGCCATCGCCACTTTCGTGATCGGCGCGCTTGGGCTCGGCTGGCGCGCCTCGGAACAACACGCCATCGCCACGCACGCCGCCCCGCCGCCGCCCGGGTCGCTCACCGGCGAACTCGCGGACAAAATCGCGCGCGCCTCCGAAACCGCGCGCGGATTCCTCCGGCCGGCCACGGGTCTGGCCGAACTGAGCCGGCTCTACCACGCCAACGGTTTTTTCACCGAAGCCGGCGCCTGCTACGACGGACTGGAAAAACTGGAGCCGAAAAACGCCCTGTGGCCCCACCTTCAGGCGAACATTCTCGCCGGCTTCGGCCGCCTGGAGGAGGCGCGGCCGCTCGAGGAACGCGCGGTTGCTTTGATGTCGAACTATCTCCCCGCCGCCCTGCGGCTCGGCGACATCCAGCTCAAGGACAACCAAGCCGCCGCCGCGGAAAAAACCTACGCCGCCGTGCTCCGGCGCGACGCGGCCAACCGCTACGCGCTGCTCGGCCTCGCCAAATGCGATCTCGCCGCCGGTCGCTGGCCCGAGGCGCGCGACCGCCTGCGACAAGCGCTCGTCGGAGCGCCGGATTTCGTCGGCGCGCTTTCGCTGCTGGTCACCGTGGCGGAGCATTTTGGCGAAGCCGCCACCGCCGACGAATTCCGCGCGAAAATCGGCAAGCGCGAATTCGTCGATTTCCCGGACCCTTGGCTCGATGAACTCTCCGCGAGTTGTCACGATCCCTATCGCCTGAGCGTCGTCGCCGCCGCCGCGCTGGCCGCGGGAGACGCCGCCTCGGCCCGCCGCTGGCTGGAGCGCGCGATCACGCTCGACGCGACGGCCGGCACCTACCGTCGCCAGCTCGGCAAACTGTTTTTCCAAGCGCGCGATTTTGCCCCCGCGCGCGAACAATTGGAGCAAGCCGTGCGGTTGACGCCGGGAGATTCGGATGCCTGGGCGCTCCTCGTCGAGATCCTGGGCGCGCAGGGTGACACCACGGCGGCGAACCGCGCGCTGGCCGACGGCCTCAAGCAGTGTCCGCAGTCGCCCGTGCTGCACTACACCGCCGGCCACCGGTTGAGCGAAGCCGGCCGTTTCGCCGCAGCCATCACGGAGCTGAAGGCCGCGCAGGCGCTCCGGCCGAACGAAGTGAACGCCGGCATCGACCTCGCGATGATTTATTTTCGCGATGAGCGCATCGAGGAGGCCGTGGCCGAACTCCAGGCCGTGCTCGCGGCGCAGCCGGGGCATCCGCTGGCGATGGAGGTGCTCGCGCGCCACGCCATTAACTCGCACGACGAACGCGCCGCGCGCGGCTGGCTGCGCGAACTCCGCCTGCAACCCCGCGTCGCTCCCGACGACCTGAAAACCATCATCGGCGAATACCAGCAGCAGTTCGGCCGCCTGCCTCCGCCGTAGTTTTCCCTTTTTTTATGCGACTGCACCCTTGGTTTCGTTTGCTCGCTTTGCTCCTGCTGCTGCGGGTCGCGGTCACAGCCGCGCCGGTGGAATTTGTTTTCACGGTGCCGCCCGATGCCCGCGACCCGTTTGCGCGCGAACTCTCGGCGGAAGTTATCACGCCGTCGAAAGCCGTGCTGCGACTGCCGGCGTTTTTCGCGGGCGAGGGGCGTTTCGCCGTTCGCGCGCGCGCCACGGAGCCCGGGGTCTATCGCCTGCAATCCGTCACGGAAGAGGGCGGCGCCGCCGTGCAGTTTGAAACGGCCGCCGCCGCCCGCGAAGTCGCGGCCGCCGAGGCGCTGCCGCCCGTGCGCCTCGGCCCCGATCACGCGCACTTTGTGTTCGCCGACGGGGGAATCTACCTGCCGCTCGGTGCGAACGTCGCGTGGGCGAAGGGAGATCCCGAAACGTTTTACCCGCGCGCGCTGGGGGAATTTCAACGGGAAGGGCTGAACTGGATGCGCGTTTGGATGGCGCATTGGAGCGCGCTCAATCTCGATTGGCGGCCGCAAGACAGCGGGCCTTCGCCTGCGCCCGGCTCGCTCGATCTTCGCGTGGCCGCGACGTGGGATCAGCTCATTGCCTCGGCGGAGGTGAACCGCGTTTACCTGCAAATCGTGCTCCAGCATCACGGCCAGTATTCCACGGGCGCGAATCCGAATTGGGCGGACAACCCGTGGAACGCCGCGCGACCCGGCGGCTTCCTGAAGGCGCCGGGAGATTTTTTTACGTCGCCGGAAGCCCGCGCGTTCACCGCGAGGAAGTATCGCTACATCATCGCGCGCTGGGGTTATTCGCCGGCGGTGCTCGCGTGGGAGTTGTTCAACGAGGTTCACTGGACCGATCCGATTCACGCCGCTCATGACGAGCGCCCGGTGGCGCAGTGGCACGCCGAGATGGCGGCGTTCATTCGCGGGCACGATGTCTACCGGCACCTCGTCACGACGAGTCACGACCGCCTGTCCAGCCCGAGTTACGCGAACATGGATTATTTTCAGCCGCACCTCTACGCTGCCAACATTCTCGCGGGCGTGCGGCAGTTTGAGACCGGTCAGGCGCAACTCGGCCGGCCTGTTTTCTACGGCGAGTTTGGCGACGATCACATGCCGCTGGCCAGGGAGCAGAAGGATTCCGGCGTGGCCATCGTGCCGCCGGTGTGGATGAGCCTGATGGGGCGGGGGAGCAATCCGGCGCAGCCGTGGCTCGGCGCGGAGCTGCTGGAAAAGCAGCGCCTCGGCGAACTCGGCGCGGTCGCGCGCTTTTTGGCGGGCACGGGTTGGGCGCGCCGCGAAGGGCTGGAAGTTTTTTCTCCGGCGTTGGTGGACTGCACCGCGCGGGGGCCGCTCACGCTCGCGGGCGGCCACGTCTGGCAACGGCGGCCTGCGCCCGAGCTCACGCTGTCGCTCGACGGGCGCGAGCCGGTCGAGCTGGCGGAGATCCCGCGAATCTATGTGGGCTCGGCGGCGAGCCGCGCGGAGGGCCTGCCGAGTCGCGCGACCTATCACCTCGATTTTGCGAAGGCGGCCACCGTTCGCGCGCGCCTGGTCGGGGTCAGTCCCGCGGGCGCCGCGATCCGGATCGCCCTCGATGGCCGCCTCGTCGCGGAAAAATCCTGGGCCGCCCGCGCCGCGGATCTTCCCTCGGTGGAAAAACCGGGGGAGCTTGCTTTTGCGGTGGAGGCGGGCCGGCACACGCTCGTCGTGGAGAATCCGGGCACGGCCGACTGGTTCGATCTAGCCCAACTCGATCTGGGGCTCGACACGCCGGTGCTCGCGGCCGCCGGGCAACGCAACGCGGAGTTCGTCGCGCTGTGGCTGTGGCACCGTGACGGCGTGTTCGCGGTTCGTCCGCCGAAAGCCGCGAGCGCCACGCTGCGGCTGGCGGATCTGCCGGCAGGTTCGTGGCGGATCGTTTGGTGGGACACGCTCAAGGGCGTGCCTTCGACACCGACGACCCTCCAACATGCGGGCGGCGAACTTCGGTTGCCCACGCCCGCCATCGACCGGCACGCGGCGGTGGTGCTAACGCGGGAAAAATAATTGGGCCGGAGTTACAACCGGCTGCGCGAGGCGGGCGGCAGCAGGCTCAGCGCCAGTCCACGGCGTTGCGGATCGGAAATCTCGAAGCCGAATTTTTTCCCCAGCGCCAGCAGCCGGAAGAGGGCGCCGCTCGAAAGCGCGCGCAGCCGCGCGTCATTCGCCTCGGCGAGGCAGCGCCGCACCTGCTCGCGAGCGAGGTCGGGGCGTTTTCCCTGGGCGAGCACGCTGGCGAGGCTGACGCGGCGCTCCCACGGGAGCGCGCGGTCGCCGCCGGCGGCGAGGGTGGCGACGAGGGCTTGGAGCGATTCGCCGAAGGCGGCGGCATCCCCGCGCCCGGCCGCGACGTGGGCGAGCGCAATGCGCGCACCGAGGTCGCCGGGGAAGCGCCGCAATTTCCCCTGCATCGCCGCCGCCTGCTCGGGCCGACCCGTCTCCACGAAATATTCCGCCATCACGCTCAGCGCGATGGACTCCTCCTGTTCCTCGACCACCTCGAAGACCACGACCGACTGCCCCTCGAAACCGCCGATCTCCGGCAAGTGGTAAGCCACGGGCCGCAGCCAGAAAAACGGTGCCCAACGCTTCAGCGCGGCGACGAACGAGCGATCCGCCATGCTGGAGCCGAGGCGCGCGTATTCCTCGAGAAACGGATCCCACGAGGGGAGCACGAGGTGGGTGACGCCGCGTTGCTGGATCAAGCCGAGCGCTTCGGCGGGCGACGTGGCGCTGGCGATGCGCACGGCGGCAGCGAGGCCGCTTTTGTTTTCCCAGTCGAGCGTGCCGAGCCCGCGCAAACCGCCATGGAAGCTCATGGTTGTCGTCAGGTCGGGCGAGGCGAGTGCCACGGCCGTGCCACCACCCGTGCGCTTCGCCACCCAGTGCGCCAGGTCGCGCTCGACGATGCTTTCCACGTCGGTCTCCGCGAGCGCGTGGCGGGCTTCGGCGGTGCTGGCCGGGAGGAGTTGAACCAATCCCGGCAGCAACATCGCCGCGACCGCGCCGCCCCACAGCGCGTGAACGAGGCGGGTGCTTTTCGCGGCGACGACCGCGGGGGAAACGACCGCGATCAAGGCGAGCAGCGCCGCATCGAGGACGTTGCACCACCGCAGTTGGAAACACGCGAAGACGAGCGCCACCGCCACGGGTCCAAGTCCGAGCGCGAGGGCGGCGCGCTCCGCCGGGGGGCGCGGGCCCCGCGCGATCAGCGTGAGTGCGACCGCGAGGAGCAGCAGGGGCAGAAGCGTCGCGACCACGCCGCCCGTGAGGCCATCGCGCGCGATCCAGTCGGCGATATTTTTTGCAACGGTGCTTCCAAGATAGCTGAGCCGCGTGGCGAGCGGATCCTCGATCAGGAAGCCGTGACCGCCGCTGCGCGCGATCACGACGGGCGTGGCGACGAGCGCGGCCACAGCGAGCGCGACGACCGCGAAATCGCCGCTGCGCCACGCGGGTTTTTCGCTCCTGATCCACGCGACGCCGCGATGGAGGAGTTCACCTCCGCCGAGCCACGCGACGGCGTAGAGCGGATGGTTCACCTCGAGTTGGAGCGTGAGATGATCGGGAAAATATTCGGCCGCGTAACCCGCCAAGCTCGTGACGCCGCCGGCGAGCGCCCAACTCCGCCACGGCTGCGTCCCCGCCACGCCGCGCATGAGCCGCGCCGAGAGCAGCGCGCCGAGGGCGATGCCGCCGAGGATCGGCGCTTGCGTGGCGGTGCTGATCCACAAACCGAAACCACCGGCCGCGCCCGCGAGCAAAAACCCACGCCGGGCCCGCGCTTCGCCGGCGGCGTCCGGTGCCTCCCGAAAGCCCGCCAGCAGCGGCAGCACGCTCCACAGCGCGCACGCCGCCGCCAAGCCGTGATGGTCGGGCGCGCCCGCGAGAAAACCCGTCGCGAAAGGAAACAGCAACACGAGGCCGAGCGAAAGCAGTGCCGCGGAAAATCCTCCGAAATGCCGCGCGACAAAGATCGCCGTCGCGGCGAGCAGCAGCGCGTGCAGCAGCGGATCGGCGAAAAGCGCGGCGTGCTCCACGGCGAGTGGAAGCGGGCGCCCCGTGACGACGTGGTCGAGTCCTGCGACGAGTGCGAGCCACCAGCGGTAGGGCGAGGGCAGGTGGGTATCGCGGCCGAGCGGCGCATTGTCGGCCTCGGTGTGCCGGAGCCGCCATCCGTCGCCGGCGAGCATCCGCTGGGTTTGCGCGATCCACTGGTAACTCTCGTTGTTGTGCTCCGGCACGATCAGTCTCCGCTGGCCGTCCGTGTAGCCGGTCGGCGAGGCCGCATCAGTCGCTGGCGCGTCGACGGACCACTCGGCGATGCCAGTGACATACTCGACGCGCTGTACCCGCGCGACGTTGCACCAAATTAAAAATCCCAGCGCGAACCCGGGCCCGAGCAGCCAGGGCGGAAACGCGAAACGGCGAGGGGAACTCATGCGGTCGTCAGCGCGGGTGGCGGGGTGGTGGGCACGGCACCCAGCGCATCGAAAATTCGGGCGCAAGCAACCCCGGCCCTGCGCGAAAGGCGAGGGCGGCGGACGTTGACTCGCGCACACCGGGCTCGTTCTTTTTCGGACCATGCGCGCCGCCGAAAATTTCCTTTGCGCGACGATCCGCCGCTGCGTGCGGCCGCTGGCAGTGTCTCTTTTGGTTCTCGCCGTGACGGCCCGAGCCGCCGAATCGCCTGGCGCGATCATCGAGCGACCGCTGACCGCACGCTCGGGACCGCGCGGGGCCACGCTTTTTTCTCCGATGCCCCCGGCGGCGACCGGGGTTGTGACGGAAAACCGTTACGCCGATCCGAAGATGTGGTGGGAGCGTTATCAGGAGTTCACCGTTGGCGCGATCGGCACCGGCATCGCGGTCGGCGACTATGATGGCGACGGCCGGCCGGATTTATTTATCGCGAGCAAGACCGAGGGTTGCCGGCTCTTTCGCAATCTCGGCGGCTGGAAATTCGAGGATGTGACGGCGAAAGCCGGAGTGGGCGGCACGCCCGGCGTGTGGACGCAGGGCGTGACCTTCGCCGACGTGAACAACGATGGCCGGCTGGATATTTATGTCTGCCGATTCGGAGCGCCCAATTTGCTCTTCATCAACCAAGGCGACGGCACCTTCAAGGAAGAGGCGGCGAAACGCGGACTCGCCGTGAACGATGCGAGCGGCATGGCGGCGTTCTGCGACTACGATCGCGACGGCTGGCTTGATGTCTACGTGCAGACGAATCTGCTGGATTCCGCGGCGCATCCGAACGGCCAGAAGGATTATCTTTTCCACAATAACCGCGACGGCACGTTCACCGACGTCACCGAGCGCGCCGGCATCTCCGGCGAAAAACAGGGCCACTCCGCCACGTGGTGGGACTACGATGGCGACGGCTGGCCCGACCTTTATGTGGCGAACGATTTTGCCGCGCCCGACACGCTCTATCACAGCAACCGCGACGGCACGTTCACGAACACGTTGAACCAAGTCGTGCCGCACACGCCGTTTTCCTCGATGGGCGCGGACCTCGGCGATGTGAACAACGACGGCCTGATCGACCTCTTCGTCGCCGACATGGCCGCGACCTCGCACCAGAAAGACCAGCGCGGCATGGCGGACTCGCGTGGCAACTTGAAAGATCGCGACACTCCCCGCGTCGCGCCGCAATCCCTGCGCAACGCGCTTTATCTGAACACGGGCACGGGAGTGTTTCAGGAGGCCGCGATCCTCGCCGGCATCGACGCCACCGACTGGGCGTGGTCGGTGCGCTTGGAGGATTTGGACAACGACGGCCGGCTCGATTTACACGTGACGAACGGCATGGTGCGCGAGCTGCACAACTCCGATCTGCTCGCGCGCATGATGGTCGCGGAGAGTCCCGCCGAGCGCATCCGCATCATGCGCGCGAGCCCGGTGCTGGCGGAGGCGAACCTCGCGTTTCGCAATCTCGGTGACCTGAAATTTGAAAACGTGAGCGCGGACTGGGGACTCGATCAAAAGGGCGTGAGCTTCGGCGCGGCGTTCGGCGACTTCGATGGCGACGGCGATCTCGATCTCGTTTTCGCGAACTATCAGGGCGGCGTCACGTTTCTGCGCAACGACAGCGACACGGGCCACCGCGCGATCTTCGAGCTGCGCGGCACGGGCTCGAATCGCTTTGGCGTGGGCGCGACCGTTCGGCTTGAGAGCAAATCGGGCGTGCAGGTTCGCCAACTCGTGCTGGCGCGCGGCTATCTTTCGAGCAGCGAACCGGTGCTGCACTTCGGGCTCGGCGACGATAAGGCGATCACGCGTCTCACGGTGTCGTGGCCGAGTGGGCAGACCCAGATTTTTTCCGATCTGCCGGTGGACCGGCATTTCACGGTCACGGAACCATCGGCACCGAGCGCGCCTTCGCGGGAAGCCCCGACTACACCCGTCGGCCAGTTTGTCGAGGTCAGCGGCGCGGTGAATCTTTCGCTCGCCTCGCGCGAGGACGACGTCGAAGAGGCGGCGCAACAGCCCCTGCTGCCGATGCGCCACAATCGCGTCGGCCCCGCGCTCGCGGTCGGCGATCTCAATGGCGACGGCGTTGACGATATCGTCATCGGTGGGACGACGCGCGATCCGGCGCGCGTGATTTTCAGCAACGGCGTTGGAGCATATGCAGCTGCGAAAAATTTTTCGAATGCGGCGACGCAAGCCGTCAACGACGGCCCCGTGCTCATCTTCGACGCGAATGGTGACGGCGCGAATGACGTGCTCGTGACGAAAGGCGGCGCGAGTTTGCCGGCGGGCGCGCCCGAATATCAACCGCAGCTTTTTTTTAACGACGGCCACGGCAGCTGGCAGCTCGCGCGCGCCGGAGTTTTGCCCGCGTGGCCCGTGAGTGTCGGCGCGGCGACGACCGCGGACTTCGACCATGACGGGCGGCTGGATGTTTTTCTCGGAGGACGCGTCGTGCCCGGGCAATATCCGCTCGCGCCGCGCAGCGCGCTGCTGGCGAATCGCGGCGGAAAATTCGAGGACGTCACAGACGTGATCGCGCCTGGACTGCGCGAGGTCGGCATGGTGACGGCGGCGTTGTGGAGCGATGTCGATGGCGACGGCTGGGCCGACTTGCTCCTGACGCTCGAATGGGGACAGGTGAAATATTTCCACAACAACCAGGGCAAGGCGCTCGAGGATTGGACGGAGCGGAGCGGCTTTGCGTCCGCCGGCACGGGCTGGTGGACATCGCTCGCCACGGCAGATTTTAACGGCGACGGCCGGCCCGACTATGTCGTCGGAAACGTCGGTTTGAACACGCCCTATCACGCCAGCGCGGAGCGGCCGACGCTGCTGTTCTACGGCGAGTTCAAGGAAGGCGGCACGCCGCAGATTATCGAAGCGCACTACGACGGTGATCGCGTGGTGCCATGGCGCGCTTACAAGCAGCTCGCGGCGGCGGTGCCCTCGATTCGAAAACGGTTTCCTAAAATCAACGACTACGCGCGCGCCACGCTGGGCGAGCTGGTGGGCGAAGATCGTCTCGCGGCCGCGCAGCGTTTTGCGGCGACGGAACTGCGCAGCGGCGTGCTGTTGAGCCAGCTCGACGGAAAATATCGATTCGAAGCATTGCCGCGCATTGCGCAGATCGCGCCGTTGCAAGGCGTGGTCGTGGGCGATTTCGACGGCGACGGACCCGCCGACATTTATGCGGTGCAAAATTCCTACGCGCCCGTGCCCGCCGTCGGCCGATTCGATGGCGGCGTGAGCCAGCTCCTGCGCGGCGACGGCCACGGTCACTTCACGCCCGTGCCGCCGGCCCAGAGCGGTTTGATCGTGCCGGGTGATGCGCGGGCCGTCGTGCTGATCGACTTTAACCGCGATGGGTGGCCGGATTTTTTGGTGACACGCAATAACGGCTCGACGCTCGCGTTTCAAAATCGCGGCGGGGCGGGTCGGCCGGCTCCTTCGCCGGTGCGGACGCGTTGAGTTCGGCGCCTGACGCCGTTCACCACGCGTCGGAGCGAAATGGCGCGGCGGGCAGCCCCGCGCGGTTGGTGAGATTGGCGGTGGGGGCGTTGGACCACGCGTAGCGTACGGCGACGGGCTTGGGCACGGCGGGCGAAGAAACGAGCAGCGTCTCGCGCTCGATCGCGCCGCTCGCCGGATAAAAAACTTCGTCGGCTCCCGCGAGTTCCAGCGATTGCACGGGGCCATCGCGCGCGATGAGGCCTTCGGAGTGTTGGAACTGCACGCGCATCGCGGCGCCTTCGCGAACGGCGCGCCCGAACTGCGGTCCCGACCACTCGTCGGCGCGGTCGTAGGTTTTCGCGAGCGCGACGAGCGCGAGACGGTGGCCGACGTCCTGTTTGTTGAGCGGATGAAGGTTCTCCGCTTCACCCAAGTCGATGGCGACGGCCATGCCGGTCGAGGTGAGCTCGAGTGCCTTGGCTTGGGCTTCGCGCAGGCGCGCCCAGGCTCGCCCGTGCGCGTCGCCATCGGCGTAATTGGGAATCTGCACGAAATAAAAGGGCAGTTCCCGCCGTTCCCAGTCCGCGCGCCAGGTGCGGATCAGGGTGGAGAACAGCTCCGCATACTCGCCGGCGCGCTCGACGTTTGACTCGCCCTGATACCAGAGCACGCCGCGCAGCGCGACGGGTTGGAGCGGCGCGATCATGGCGTTGAACGGTCCGCCGGGCAGCGCGGGCGAATCGTCGGTGGCGGGTGGTTGCGGCCAGACCATCAGATTTTTGGCGTGGGCCGCTTTCGCGTCCGCGTCGGCTTTTTTCCACGCGGCCATGTCGGCGGGATAGCGGGCGACGCGTTCCGGCGGCCACTCGACCAGCGATTTTTGCCAGCGCGCCGCGAGCGTGGTGGCGAGCGAGGTCGAGCTTCGCGCTGGCTCGCTCAGCCATGACTCGATGGCGGTGCCACCCCAGGAGCCGTGGATAATCCCGACGGGCACGCCGAGTTTTTGATGAATTTCACGGGCGAAAAAATAACCCACTGCCGTGAATCCGCCGACGGTTTCCGGTGAGGCCGGTTGCCAGCCCGTCGTTTTGACGCTCTCGCCGAGCGTGGGCGAAGAGGCGTGCTCGATTTTCAGGTGGCGGATCAACGGAAAATTCGCGGCGGCCATTTCCTTCTCGGCGTCGCGCGTCAGGTTAACGGGCCATTCCATGTTGGACTGGCCGGACGCGAGCCAGACATCGCCAACGAGAACGTCGCGCAGCGTGATCGTGTTAACTCCCGTCACCGTGAACTCGGCCGGATCGAGGTGGGCGGGGAATGGTTTGAGTCGAACGCTCCATCGGCCGTTGGCATCGGCGGTAGTGTGCGCGGTTTGGTCGTGAAACGAAACGCTGATGGTTTCGCCAGCGGCGGCGCGGCCCCAGATGGGGAGGGGCTGGCCGCGTTGGAGCACGGTGTGGTCGGTGAAAATCGGGGCGAGTTGCACGTCGCCGCGCGCTCCGGCGGCCAGCAGGGCAAAGCAGCAAAGGGAAGGGAAGCGCATGAGAGATCCACAGCCTCGCGTGCGGTGCCTGGCGCATCAATCCAACTCGCGCCGATGACGCGGGCTCCGATGCGCCGCGCCCCGCCGAAAATAAATCCCCGGCCGACCGAGAATTACTCCGACGCCGGGATGGCCTCGGAGCCCGCGGTCACGCGGTTGCCGGCAGCGGTGGGCGGAGTGCCGAAAAACTCGGCGATATGGCTGACGGCCGTGTAGCCCTTCGCGCGCAATTTCTCCTCGATGGAGTGCAGGGTGCCGCGTAGCTCGGCGGAGGTCTCGGCATCGAGTTCCTCGACTTCCTTTGTGGCTTTGGAAACGACGTGGTAGCGGGTGGGCTCGCCCAAATTAATGGCGTAGAGGCTGGTGCCGTTATGGTAGAAACTGCGGCGCACGAGGCCGATTTCCTCAAAGGCGCCCATGCAGCGATAGACTGTCACCAAGTCGCAGGCTTCGCTGCCGAGTTCCTCGTGGAGCTGCTCGATGCTGGTGGGTTGGTTTCGCTTGATCAGATCGGCGAGGATGGCGAGGCGCGGCTGGGTGATGCGCAACCCGGCGGCCTTGAGTTTGATGCAAGCGGACTCGATCGGGCTGAGACCAGTGGATTGACCAGCGGCCAGCGGAGAATTGGTTTGGGTGGAAGCGATCATTGAGGGAGCCTGTTTGTAACAATCATGGTTCAGAGTAATTTTACGAGCGCAATACCGGTGCGCCAGCGATTTTCAGGGAAAGAGTTGGCATTCCGGCCGGACGCGACCTCAGGATTGCGCGCAGCCAACGGGTGTGCCTACTTTCCCGCCACCACATGCAAGACCCGGATTTTGCCGAAATAGTTTCACTGATCTGCAAGGAAGACGCGCGCTTCGACAAAAAAGCCTACGATTTTGTGCGGCATGGCCTCGACCACACGGTGAAGGAGATTCGCAAGAAGGAGGCCGCCCGGGCCGAGCGCTCCCGTCATGTATCCGGTCCCGAGCTGCTCCAAGGGCTGCGCGCCCACGCGCTCGAGCAATACGGCCCGCTCACGAAAACCGTGCTCAACGCCTGGGGAGTGAAGCGTTGCCGCGATTTCGGCGACATCGTTTTCAACCTGATCGAGTATAACGTGTTTTCCAAAACCGAGAGCGACCGCCCCGAGGATTTCGCCGACGTTTACACGTTTGACGACGCGTTTGTGAAACCATTCCAGCCCGCGAAGCGCCGCGCGGCCACGCTGGAGAAGTAAGCCGGGCCGGTCGCCGACCGGCTCCGTTGCGTCCCGTGAATTCCCTTGCACCGTCTTTCCATGCCGAAACCCACCGCCTCGCTCGCCGCCGACCTCCGCCTCCTTGATCCGTTTTGGCGCGAGCCCGTCGAGCGCACCGTGCTGTCCAACGGCCTCACGCTCATCCTCAAGCCCGACCGTTCCGCCGCGCTCGCCTCCGTGCAAGTCTGGGTAAAAACCGGCAGCATCCACGAGGACAGCTGCCTCGGTGCGGGCCTCTCGCATTACGTCGAGCACATGCTTTTTAAGGGCACCGAGCGCCGCGCGGGCCGCGACATCTCCGCGACCGTGCAGGCCCACGGCGGCTACATTAACGCCTACACCACCTTCGACCGCACGGTTTACTACATCGACTTGCCGAGCGAACACGCCGCCGTCGCCATCGACCTGCTCGCCGACGCGGTGCTGCATTCCACTTTCCCCGCCGACGAGGCCGCGAAGGAAAAAGATGTGATCCTCCGCGAGATCGCGATGACGAAGGACGATCCCGACAGTCGCCTCTGGGACGCGCTGTTCTCGACCGCGTTTCGCGAGCACCCGTATCGCCAGCCGATCATCGGGCACCGCGATGTGTTCTCGACCGTCACGCGTGACGATCTCTTCAACTACTACCGCGCGCGCTACGTGCCGAACAACCTCGTCGTCGTCATCGTCGGCGACATCGACCTCGCGGCGACGCGCGCCTCCGTCGAGACGCATTTCGGCGCTGCGCCGCGCGTGCGCCTCGCCCCCGTGCTCGTGCCGGCCGAGCCGTTGCAACTCGCCCCGCGCGCTCTTCATCGCTTCGAGGATGTCGAACTCTCCCGTGGCGCGCTCGTCTGGCCGATCCCCGGCCTCACGCACGCCGATGCTCCGATGCTCGACTTGCTCGCCACCGTGCTCGGCGGCGGCGACAGCTCGGTGCTCTGGCAGGAAGTTCGCGAGAAAGCGGATCTCGTGCACAGCATCGACGCGTCGAGTTGGAATCCCGGCAGCAGCGGCCTATTCTGCGTCGGCTACACGGCTGATGCCGACAAACGCCCCGCCGCCATCGCCGCCATCGAGCGCACGCTCGCGCGCTGCGCGACGAAAGGTTTCACGCCCGCGCAGCTCAAAAAAGCCCTGCGCCAAGTCGTCGTCGGCGAAATCAACACGCGCAAAACGATGAGCGGCCAAGCCTCGCGTCTCGGTGCGGCGGAAGTCGTCGTGGGCGATCTCGACTACAGTCGCTCGTATTTCGAACAGTTGCGCGCCGTCACTCCGGCCGGCCTGAGCCGGGTGTTGAAAACTTATCTCCTGCCGGCGCGGCTCACCTCGATTTCACTCAATCCCACGGCCGCCGCGATGACCGTGATCGCGCCGGAAGAGGCCCGGACAACCACGCCCGATTTCGAGGAAATCAAACTGCCGAACGGCGCGCGCCTCCTCCTGCAGATCGATCGGCACCTGCCGAACCTGCACTTCCGACTCGCGGTCAACGGCGGCGTGCTCTTCGAGGAAAACGGACACCGCGGGGCGACGTCGTTGCTTAGCACGATGCTCACGAAAGACGCCGGCAAACGCAGCGCCGCGCAAGTCGCGCAATTCATCGAGGAAGTGGGCGGCTCGTTTCACCCCCTCGCGGGCAACAACAGCCTGGGCGTCGCCGCCGAAGTGCTCCCGCCGGATGCGGATCGCGCGCTCGCCGTGATCGCCGACGCCGTGCTCGCGCCCGCGTTCAAGCCGACGACATTCGCCCACGAGCGCGACGCGCAGGTCGCCGCGCTCGCGCAGGACAACGACGACGTGGTGACGCTCGCCCGAAAGCTCCTGCGGAAAAAATTCTTCGGCATCCATCCCCTCGCGCTCGACGCCAGTGGCGACGAGGCCGGGGTGAAAGCGCTCACGCCCGCCGCGCTGCGGGCGCTGCACCGGCGGCTCTTTGTCGGGCCGAACGTGGTGCTCGCTGTCGCGGGCGATTTCGACGCGAAGAAACTGGTGCCGAAACTGAAGGCGTTTCTCGCGAAGCTGCCGAAAACCGCGGCGCCCCGCGCCGTCAGTTTCGCCGGCCTGGCTGGCTCCCTGCCGGCGGAGCCCGGAGACTTCGTGGAAAAGCAACCGCGCGAGCAGGCGGTGGTGTTGCAGGCGTTTCCCGGCACGCGCGTTCACGCGCCGGATTACTACGTGGGCGAAGTGGCCGACGAGTTGTTCAGCGGCATGGCATCGCGGCTTTTCGAGCGCGTGCGCGAGGAAAAGGGCCTCGCCTATTTCGTGCGCTCGGGCCGCGTGCTCGGGCTCGACACGGGCATGTTTTATTTTTTCGCCGGCACGCAGCCGGGCAAGGAAGGCGAAGTGCTCGCCGAGATCGACGCGGAGATCGCGCGCGTGCAGGCAGGCGGCGTCGAGCAGATCGAGCTGCGCCGCTGTCAGGCGCGGCTCAAGGCCGGCCAGCGCCAGTCGATGCAGACCAATTCATCGCGTGCGTTGCAGGCGACGTTGAACACGCTCCAAGGCCAGCCGCTGAACGCGTGGCGAAACTACGACGCGAAGATCGACGCGGTGACCATCGCCGACCTCGCGAAGTTTGCCGGAAAATATTTCAAGAAAGAGCAGCGCACGCAACTCGTGGTGCGGCCGTAACCCGCGCGCGGCCGCAGGCTCCGGCCTGAAGCCATGCGGCGATTTTAAGCGGGGCGGGAAGCGCCTAGCCGTTTTGCAGCTCGTAGCTCAGCACACTGAGCGCGTAGACGGCGGCGGTTTCGCAGCGGAGCACCAGCGGGCCGAGCGTGATCGGCTCGAAGCCGGCGGTGCTCGCCGTGCTCAGCTCCGCCGGCGTGAAATCGCCTTCGGGGCCGATGAGCCAGAGCACGTTTTTCGGCGCGCGACCCTGGGCGGCGGCGAAGGCGGCGAGCACGGGTTTGAGCGATTTCGCGCCGGGCTGCAGGCTGGCGATGAGCTTCAAATCGTAGCTGCGCGCCGTCTCCATGAAGACGGTGGCGTTTTGCACGGGTGCGATTTCGGGGAGCCACGGGTTGCCGCATTGCTTGGCGGCTTCGAGCGCGGCGGTCTGCCATTTCTCGATTTTCCGATCGGAGCGTTGGGCATCGAGGTGGACTTGGGTGCGTTCGCTGGCGAGGGGCACGATGCGGACCGCGCCAATCTCGGTGGCTTTGCGGACGATGTCGTCCATGTAGCTGCCCTTGGGCAGGGCTTGGCCGAGCGTGATGGAGAAGGGGAGGGCTTTGGTTTTTTGTTGGAAGCGAACTTTGAGGCGGGCGGCGCGTTTGTCGGCGGCGGCGAGTTCGCAAATCCATTCGGCTCCGCGGCCGTCGAAGGCGACGACGGTGTCACCGGCGGAGGCGCGATTGACGGTGACGAGATGGTGCGATTCCTCGGGCGAAAGGGTGAGCTCGGCGGGCTCGGCCGTGGCGGGGGTGCAGTAAGCGCGGAAGTCGGGCATGGGATTAATGAGTCCAAACCGATGGTCATCGCGAGGTGCGTTCCGTCGTCCGGTCCAGCCCGGATTCCTCGCCACGACTGATTTGAAACTCGAGTGAGCGAAGGGCGCGGTGGACGAGGGTCGAGGGTAAAAACAGAAAGGGCGCCAGACCTCGCGGTCCAGCGCCCTTGCCGACTTAACTAATACTATGAACAACCAAAAAGAACGGGTAACTAACAAGGTGAGAGACGCGCCAGCCCCCGCAGTGTTCAAAAAATCTCAAACCCGGAATCCCCCTCGCTCACCTCAGAAATCTGCCCCCGGGGCTTTATTTAGCGCTTCCCTACGTGACCCGAAGGAGGTGACGAAGAACACCTGTTTGTAATATAATACGTTACAAACAGAACAGGGAGATTACAGTGGAAACTCCGAGAAAGCCGTAAATTTTGTAACTTATTATATTACAAACTGGCAGGGAGAAGGGGCGAAGGGCGGGCGGCGGGGGGAGGTGACGCGGGCGTTTCGGGCGGTGCGAGGGGGTGGGCGCGGGATACTGGGGCGATCTCAAGCGGGCGCTTGGCGAAAATGACGTTTACATGAGCGAGGCCGCGCCTACGTTGCCGGCTTCGCGTGCGGCCCGGGTGGCGGAATTGGCAGACGCAGTAGACTCAAAATCTACCGACGAAAGTCTTGTGGGTTCGACCCCCACCCCGGGCACCAAAATGAGAGGTAAAAGTGTGGTCGGTTGAGGTTGGATTTTCCTCCGTCAAATACCCCAGAAAATGGGGTTCAGGTTGGCACGGACACGGTTGACTCCCTGACGGGAAAATCCGGCCAGTGGATGTGCCATCCATCTCCGCCCAAAAACGTAACGGAAACATCGTCGGATATTCCGTCTATCTCGGGACCGAAGGAGACCAACGGAGACAACGACGCTTCTTCGTTCATCGTTCGGACGCGGAAAAGTTCGTCGCCGAAAAAACCACGACCCCCATCCCCGTCGGTGAGTTGTGGGAACGGAAAGCTGAAATCCTCTACTCGTTGGAACGACTCCGACCCGTGGGGACGAACTTGGCCGATGTGGTGTCGTTCTATCTGTCCCACCAAAACACCACCGATGGTCAAAAGATGCGGGGGGAGGTGTTGGACGAGTTCATTCGGGGGAAACTCCAAGTGGGTCGGTCCAAGAACTACGAACGAAACATGAGAAAATGTCTCACGCGGTTCCTCAACTTGACGAGTGGAGACCGCAAAATCGGTGAAATCACCCGATGGCAAATTTCCGACTACGTCTATGTGACCCACCATCATCTGTTCAACGTGTCCAAGAAAAACCTCCTCACCAACTTCAGTGTCCTGCTGAACTTCGCCGTCAAACGGGACTACCTCGCGACGAACCGCGTCGAGAAAATCGACCGAGCGACCATCCCGTTCGTAAAACCGTCGGTGATGAGTTCCGACGACTTCGGAAAACTCCTCCGTCAATGTCATTGGAAGGG
>JANYBX010000015.1 GCA_025360615.1 Opitutia bacterium | reverse complement strand
CCCTGTCAGCATCCGAGCGACTCCGGCCTCGCCCTCCAAACCGGCTGTCTCGCCTGCGGATTCTGGCGCGAACCCGCCCGTTTCAAAAAAGTCTGCCCGCTTTTGGTCGACACCCCAAAGGGCCTAAAATGCTCCGTCGATGCCAAGGACGTTCGCCCGTTTTGGACTCCCGCCTTCGTCTTCTACGGCAAGCTTGCCACCGCCACCGCCCTCGTCGCGCTGCTCGCGACGTTCGCCACTTTGCGAAGCGTCGGCTACGCCATTAACATCACCGACCTCGTCTGGCCCAGATACTGGCATCGGATTCCAGAAGCCCGATCCGCGCTGCTCGTGAAAAAAGCCCGGTCGTTGCTGGAAGCCGGAAAAGTGCGCGAAGGCATCCTCTTCCTGCAAAACGCGCAGGAAACCGATCCCTCCAACTACGCCATCGGGCTCGACCTCGCGATGCTCTATCGCACCACGATGCCCGCCAACGCCGACCACCAGTTCGAGCGGCTCATGGCCTACCATCCGGCCGAGCGCCACGCCACCGCCCTCCTCTGGCTCGACTCACTGGTCATCCACGCCCAACTCGGAAAAATCTTCGCGCTCGCCGCGATTCAACTCAAAGCCGACCCAGCGCACGCCAACCCGTGGGCCAAGGCGCTCATCGTCGCCTCGCGACCGCTGCACGCCACCGCCGAGCTCCGAAAAATCCTCAATGATCCCGCCAAACCGCTCGACCCGTGGCGCGCGTGCCTCGCCTTGGAAATCGCGCTCCAGGAAAAAAACTCCCGCGAAGTCGACGCCCTGTTTCGCCAGCCCTGGACGGCCGGCGAACCCGCCTACGCGAAATTTCACCGCCTGATGGCCATGGCCCAAAACCAACGCGGCCTTGAGGCGCTTGATCTCATCCGCGAGCACGAAAACGAACTCGATCCGGCCTCCAAAGTGATCCTGCTCTTCGACACCTTGAGTGAAATGAAACAAGCCGACCGACTCGCCACGCAGGTGGATCTGCTCCTGTCCCGCCAAGCCAGCCCGGACACGATCAAGATGCTCTGCGCCCACGTCATTCGCTACCGCGACGCCGCGACATTTCGCCAAGCCTATGTCCGGGCCGCCTCCCTCGACCCGCAGACGGCGGACCCCAGTCTGTGGCTTTCGCTCCTCACCGCCGCCGGTGCGTCGAAGGACGCTCTCGCCCTCCGGGAAATCGCCGCGAAACTTCGGCAACGCCCCGCTACCGCTCCGCTGATTTCCGCGATGCAGGAATTCTTCGACGGAAACTCCGAGCGGAAAACCTTCACCGCCTTCCTACCCTGGCTCGGACTTCCGCTCGAGGAGAATTACGCCGTCCTCGAAAACCCGCCCGAGCCCCTGCGCCCCGCTTCGAAATAAATTGCGGCGAATTTATCCGGACGACACCGCTCGCGGCTCGTGCTACTTTGGCCCCCATGCGAATGACCCACGCCACCATGTATGCGCGCGTGCTCGCCGGCGACACGGCGTGCAACGGCCGGTTCTTCTTCGGTGTCACCACCACCGGCATCTACTGCCTGCCCGCCTGCAAGGCCCGCAAGCCGAAGCCGGAAAACGTGCGCTTCTTTCCCACCTGCGAAGCCGCGCGCGCCACTGGCCTGCGCGCCTGCAAAAAATGCCATCCCGATGATTTCGCCCGCGGCGCCGATCCGGTGCTCGAGTCCATCGAAACCCTCGTCGCCGAAGTGCGCGCCCAGCCCGCCGCCTTCGCCGACGCCCGCGCCCTCGTGCGTCGCTCGGGTTTCGGCCCCACGCGCGTGTTTGAACTTTTTCGCCAGCATTATCACGCGACGCCCGCCGACCTCCTGCTCCGCGCCCGACTCGATGCGGCGAAGCAAAAATTGCTCGACGGCGATGCCCCGCTGCTGGCCATCGCGGGCGATGTCGGCTTCGAATCGCCCTCTGTTTTCCACGAACATTTCCGCCGGCTAAACGGCCTCACTCCCGCCGCCTACCGCGACCTACGCTCGGCCCAAAGTTTTGCCATCATCCTCCCCGTCGATTTCCTGCTCGGCTATCTGCGCCGCGCGCTCAGTCGCGACATCCACAGTCTCACCGAGCGGCTCACGGGCGACACCTACACCGCGGCCGTGCAGCTCTCCTCCGGCCCGTCGGTCCTCACCCTGCGCCTCGGCACGGCTGTGATCCAAGTCGAGTTCTCCACGGGATCGGCCGTCGAAATTCACGCCCTCGTCATCGGCCTGCTGGGCCTCGAACAAGACGCCGCTGCCTTCGCCCGCCTCGCAAAAAAACTCGGCCTCGCGCGCCTCGTCGCCGGCCGCGCCGGCCTCCGCATCAACCAGACCCCCTCCGTCTTCGAAGGCCTCCTCTGGTCGATCATCGGCCAACAAATAAATCTCCCCTTCGCGTGCCAGCTGCGCCGTCGCCTCGTCGAACGCGCCGGCACTCCGCTCGGCGACGGCCTCTCCGCGCCGCCCGCGCCCGCCGCCGTCGCCGCGCTCAGCCCGGACGATTTGCTCCCTCTGCAATTCTCCCGCCAAAAAGCCGGCTACGTGATCCAGACGGCGCGCCTCGTCGCCGAGGGGAAACTTGACCTCGTGGCGTTGCGTTCCCTCTCCGCCACGCGCGCCGAGCGCACGCTTCTCGCGATCCGCGGCCTCGGCCCGTGGTCGGTGAATTATCTCATGATGCGCGCGCTCGGCTTTGCGGACTGCGTCCCGCTCGGCGACACCGGCGTGACCAGCGGCCTGCAATCCCTGCTCAAACTTGAAGTGCGCCCCGACATCGATGCGACCAAGCGCCTCATGGCTGTGTTTTCTCCCGCCCGCAGTCTCGCCACCGCGCACCTCTGGCAACTCCCTCAACCCCTTCCTGCATGAATCTTTTTTTCGACACCTTCCTCATTCCGCACGGCGAATTTTCCATCGCCGTCAACGAGTCCGGCGCCGTCGTCGCCACCGCCTTCGGCCCCAAATCCCAACTCCTCCGCCGCCTCAAAACTTGTAACCTAATAGGCGACAAACCGCCTGTCGCACCCGCGAAAAAACAAATCCTCGCCTACTTCGCGGGCGACCGCCGCGAGTTCGATTTGCCGCTCGCACCCGTGGGCACGGCGTTTCAGCACCAAGTCTGGGTGGCCCTGCGAAACATTCCCTTTGGCGAAACGCGCTCCTACGGCCAACTCGCCGCCCAGCTCGGCCAACCCAAAGCCGCCCGCGCCGTCGGCCGCGCCAATGCCACCAATCCGATCTGTCTCATCATCCCGTGTCACCGCGTGATCGGCGCCGACGGATCGCTCTCCGGCTTTGCGTTCGGCGAAAAAATCAAGCGCCAGCTCTTGGTTCACGAGGGGAAACATCTCGCCTCGCCACCTCGCCCGCGTCGCTTGGCCGCTGCGGATTAGGTGGTGGGATTGCGGCAGGCTTCGACATTTCCCCGCGCCAGCTTCGCTTTCTTGTGCTCGGGAAAAGCCCAGTCACGGAGACGTCGGTTCGTGACGGAGCCGCGCACGTAGCGTTGCCAGACAAAGGAGAGATCGAAGATCAGCGCCCCCATCCACCACAGATATAAAAAGCCCGCCGTCGCGAGCGCCACCGGCCACACGGGCGGCGGATTGGCGAGCAACGACTCCGCCTGTTCCAGCTTGGCGAGCCGCTCTGTGCGCCCTGCGTCGGCGGCCAGCAATTGATCGAGCTGCGCCCGCGAAAAACGCGCGTCGCGAATCACCGCCACCTGCTCCGGCCTGAGCAACGCCGCCTCACTCCCGGCCAGTGGGACGCTGCGGCCAAACCACCCCGGGAAAAGCTGCGAACCCACGATCAACGCAATCGCCAGCGCGCCGCTCAGCAGCAGCGGCCTCATCCCGCGGCGCAGCAGCCACTGCCGCCGCTCCTCTCCGCGATGTTTGCCCGAACGCGCGAGTAAAAGCGCCCCCAGGCCCACGATGAATGCCAGCGCCAGCAGTCCATACGTCGGCCCGAACGGTCGCGCCCACGCGAAGTCAAACGCGGCGCCGATTTCCTGCCGCGACGATTCCGCCACGAGAAAAACATACGACGCGCAACCCCCGAGAAACGCGGCAAACCCCGCCAGTTTCCAGCGAAGACCCGCGGCAAGCCGCGGCAGGCGGGCGAACGCCGTCGTGCCCGCGATCAACAGCGCGATTGCGAGCGTGTGCTGGAACAACGCCCAGCCCGAGATCGCGACCTCCGGCCGCAGGCCGAGATTTTGCATGATGAAAATTTCCTCCAGTGGATCGTGCTCGGGATGCGTGAACTGCGTCACCGCCTTGTAGAGCACGAAGACGCCCGCGATCAGAATCAGAAAACTCAGCACGTAGGGGAACACGGGGCTCAGCCACGCGACGCTCGGCTTGCTCGCCGGCGGCGGCGAGGGAGGGCCGTCGCGTTTCACGACCGC
>JANYBX010000500.1 GCA_025360615.1 Opitutia bacterium | reverse complement strand
CGCCGGGCGTCGGATCTGGATTTTTCAGCCAAACTACGAGCGGCTCCTCTTTTTGCCGAGTGAGCAAGCTGACCAAATCCTTCTGATCGGTCATCACACCGAGAACCTCCTGCGCGTTTCCTTTCGCCAGAACCACGCGGCCATCCCGTTGAAGATCGATCACCTCCCCGGAGCGGGCGCGATAGTGGCCAGTGACATCGAGGCTCACACATCCTGCTACGAGTGCCCCGAAAAACAAAAATACTGCCACGACGCGCATCCGACCAGCACACGCGCACCGCACTTGAAGTCGAGTCGGTAGACACTACCCGGCAGTCGGTCGAAACTCCGGATTTCCGTCATCCGTGTTCATCCGCGGCATCCGTGGCATCCGTGGTTAAAAATTCCGCATTTTTCGTGACACGACTGCCGCAGTTTAGTCACCCAAAAGTTGTCGTGGACCCCTTGGCAACAAGGTCCGCGTCCATCACGAAATGCGGCGCCACGGGAAAACTTCGTCGCGGGCTGTCGCCTTCCGGGTGCGGAGCGCGGCGAAAAATATCCCTCGGTTTCTCCTGCTCAGACTCCCGGCCTTCACCTCACATTCAATGAAACCCACCCTCCTCGCCGCCTTGGCTGCCTCCGCCTTGGCGACCACCATCGTCCACGCCCAACCGACCTCGATCAATCTTTCCCAATACGTCCGCGTGGGTCGCTATAATCTGCCCGAGCCCACCCGCACCCCACAGCCCGACGGCAGCCTGCTCGCCCAGGAAGCCTCCGCGGTGACCTACAACAAGGACACGGACACGCTCTTCGTCGTCGGCGACGGCGGCCGGTCCGTCGTGCAGGTCTCCAAGACCGGCGTGTTGATCGACTCCATGACGCTCGCGACGGGCAGTTCGCCGCAAGGCACCTCCTTCTACGATCCCGAAGGCATCACCTACATCGGCGGCGGTAAGTTCGTGATGACGGAGGAACGCAACCGCACCGCCAACCTCTTCACCTATGCGGCCGGCACCACCCTCGCCATCGGCACTCCGCAAGTGCAGACGGTGAAACTCGGCACCACGATCGGCAACATCGGCCTCGAAGGCGTCTCCTACGATCCGGCGACGAACGGCTACATCTTCGCCAAGGAAAAGACTCCCCAGGGCATTTTCCAAACCACGATCAACTTTGCCGCCGGCACCGCGTCCAACGGCTCTCCCACCACCGTCAATTCGGTCGACTTGTTCAACCCCGCGCTGGCCGGGCTCCTCGATTTTGCCGACGTGTTTGCCTTGTCGAACATCCCCACACTCCTGCCTGCTTCCATCGGAAACTTGCTCATCCTCAGCCAGGAATCCGGCCGGATCGTCCAAATAGATCGCCTCGGAAACATCCTGAACTCGCTCACCATCCAGAGCGACCCGGGCAACCCGCTGAGCATCCCCGACCAACAGCACGAGGGGCTCACCATGGGCCTCGACGGCACACTCTACATCGTCAGCGAGAACGGTGGCGGCGACTTCGACCATCCCCAACTCTGGGTTTACACGGCGATCCCCGAGCCCTCCACCTACGCCGCCCTCACGGCCGCCCTCGTCCTCGGCGGCACCGTGCTGATCCGCCGCCGCCAGTCGGCCGGCGTGGCCTGAGCCGGCCCTCTCCAGCGGGATCTTCCCCCGGGATTTTCCCGCCCCCTCGCCGCCATGCACTCCGCCCTCGTCCGAAAACTCTTCCTGGCCACAGCCCTCGCGGCGGCCGGGCCGCTCGCCGCCCACGCGCAAACCGGCCTGGCCATCTCCGAGATTTATTCGGCGGGAAGCGGCAACGGCACCTACGCCGCCGACTGGTTCGAACTCACCAATTTCGGCCCCACCACGATTAACCTCGCGGGCTTCAGGATGGATGACGCCTCAGAGTCGCCGCTCGCCAGCGTCGCGCTCCGGGGCATCGCCAGCATCGCCCCCGGTCAATCGGTGGTCTTCATCGAGGGCAACGCCTCCGGCAGCACCGATGCCGCCCTCGCCGCCGCCTTCACGACCGTGTGGTTTGGCAGCACCCCGACCAGCCTCCTCATCGGCGGTTACGGCGGTGCCAGCGTGAGTCTCAGCAGCAGCGGCGATGGCGTCGCCCTCTACAACCCCGCCAGCCCGACGCCCAGCGTTCCGATCACGACGGTCTTTTTCGGCAACGCGACCGTCGGTCGAACCTTCGACAACGCGGCCCTCATCAACAGCTATGTCGAGCCGTTTGCCGGGGTCTCCACCCTCAGCTCCGTCGGCGTCAACGGGGCTTTCCTCTCGGCCAACGGTCAGGAGATCGGTTCTCCCGGCGCGATCCCCGAGCCGTCCACCTACGCGGTCATCGCCGGCGTTCTCACCCTCGGTTGCACCGTCCTCCTTCGTCGCCGCTCCCGGGCGGCTGTTTGATTTCCCGTCCTCCACACTCCGTTTCACTCCATCTTCCGCTCTCACAAAATGAACCTCCTCCGTCTCAAAAATCTCCTCCTCGCAGCCGCCCTCGTCGCGGCCAGCTCGCTCACCGCCCGGGCCCAAATCGACCTCTTCATCACCGAGATCAACCCCGGCGGCAGCGGCAGCGGCCACGGCTACACGGCCGACTGGTTCGAGCTGACCAACACCGGCTCGACCTCCCTGATCCTCACCGGCCCGGGAAGCTTGGGGCTGAAGGTCGACGACAACTCGAACTTGTTTGGATCGTCGCTCACGCTGCGGGGCGTCACCACCCTGCTCCCCGGCCAATCGGCCATTTTCCTCGAAAGCCCCGATAGCGGCGCCGCCGACGCCGGGATCCAGACCGCTTTCAAGACGGCGTGGTGGGGCAGCACCGGCGCCGCGCCCACCGGGCTCCTGCTTGGCCACTACAACGGGGCCGGCATCGGCCTCAGCCAGACCGCCGACGCTGTGAATATTTTCACCAGCGCCGGAGTCTTGGTGCATCGCGTTGATTTTGGCGCTTTCGATGCGACCTCGCCCTTCAGCACCTTCGACAACACGGCCCTGAGCAGCGGCATCGTGAGCCTGCAGAGCGCCATCGGACTCAACGGCGCATTCCTCTCGGCCAACGGCCAGGAGATCGGCTCTCCCGGCTTCGCGCCCATCCCCGAGCCCTCGACCTACGCGCTGCTGATCGGTCTCGCCGCGATGGGCCTCGTGATCGTGCGGCGCCCGCGCGCTCAAGCGGCCTGATTCCGCCGGATTGCTTTCCCCGATTCCCCGGCCGGCGCACGACTCGTGCGATCGGCCGGGGATTTTTTTTGCGCGGCGGTTTCCCCTGCGGCACCGGCCCGGCCGACGCCGCGTGACCTCTGCCACCTGACGCTTGACCGCGCGCCCAACCCTCGTGACATTCCGCCCGAGTCTGCGGCTATAGTTTAGTGGTAAAACTCCACTCTTCCAAAGTGGTCTCGTCAGTTCGATTCTGACTAGCCGCTCCACTCTCGGAGAAATCCCCGCTCCCATCCGAGTCCTTCCCGGCGGCCAGCCATTCGCTCGTCGTGTCATCGCCGAACTGTCCGCGATCCGCTCCTTCCGCGCCCCGCATCGCCCGCACCCCTTCTGCGTCATGCCCGTTATCGCGCTTCGTCCACTGCGGCGTTCATTCCTCATGCCCCTGCTTCTTTCCGTCGAACGCTCCCTGCGTTTCGCGCTCCTGATTTTCGCATTTTCCGCCTGCACCACCGTGCGCCCGCCCGTCGCTCCCGCTGCGGCCGCACCAGCCGACGCACCGATCGCGCTAAACTGGCTCGGCGGCACCGTGCCGATGGCCAACGCCGCCGTGAGCTGGGGCGTGCCGTGGCCCAGGGGGAAAATCCAAAAAGCCGATGCCCTCGCGCTCCACACCGCCGACGGCACCTCCATCCCGCTCCAAACCTGGCCGCTCGCCTACTGGCCCGACGGCTCGCTCAAATGGACCGGCCACGCCACCACCACCGCCGCCGGTCTGGCCGGCCCGTTCACGCTTTCTCCCGGCGAAACCACCACGCCTGCCACGCGCGTCACCGCGACCGAGGATGCCGACGGCCTCACGATCGATACCGGCAGCATCCGCGCCCGCATCCTCAAGCACGGCACCACGCTCATCGAATCACTCACCGCCGGCGGCCGCATCGTCGCCCGGAACGGCCGGCTCATCGCCCAGCGCGAGGATCGCTCCGCCTTCGAAAGTCAGGGCATCCTTCGCGAGGAAGCGTTCACCGGTCAGATCAAAAAAATCACGCTTGAGCAATCCGGCCCCGTGCGCGCCGTGGTCAAACTCGAGGGCGTGCATCGTGCGCAGCAAGGCGAACGCGAATGGCTGCCGTTCACCGTGCGCCTGTATTTTTTCGCCGGCTCCGGCCAGATCCGCGTCGTCCATTCGTTCATTTTCGACGGCGATGCCGCCACGGATTTCATCAAGGGGCTCGGCCTCGCGTTCACCGTGCCGTTCCGCGAGGAACTGCACAACCGCCACCTGCGCTTCGTCGGCGATGGCGAGGGCGTCTGGGCCCAGCCCGTCCGCATGTTGCCCGGCT
>JANYBX010000481.1 GCA_025360615.1 Opitutia bacterium | reverse complement strand
CCCCCTCGTCGCAGTCGTCCTTCATGAGACACTTTTCGATTCGCCATTGCACCGCAACGTACCGTTCCCCCAGCCACGCTTTCATCCGCTCTCCCAGCCGCGCGCAAAACCGCTGGTAGCCCGACGCCGTCCTCACCTCCGCCAGCACTCGCCCGCGCCCCAGTTTGAAATTCATCCCCGCATCCGCCAGATACCCGTCGAACGAATCCGCCGGCGGGTTTTTCGGCAGCGCCGTCAACACGCCCACCGCCTTCACCTCAGCCGAGCGCACCGGGGCGACGTCGCCTGGCTTCAGCGCGAGTGAAAAATAAATCCGCTGCCCCGCCAGCTCGCGCAGGTGCTCCTCGCTCCGCACGACCGTCGCCAACCCCGAGGTTTTCTTCGCGTCCGTCTGGGGAAACACCCGCTCCACCCGCAGCGCCACCTGCACTTCGCGCGCGGGCCGCCCGTCCCACTCCGGCAGCCGCGCGCGGTGCAGCGCATAACTCGCCGCACCGGCGAGCACCATGGCCACGCTCAACGCCGTCGCCCAAACCCACCGCCGCTGCGCGCCGATGAGCGCCACGCCAGCCAGCCCGAGCGCGCCCGCGAGCAGCCAGAGCGGCTCGGTGATTTCCCAAGTCCGCCCCGCCGCCAGTCCTGCCATCATCGGCAACACGAGCCACAACAGCGGCGCACGATGTCCGAGACTGCGGCTGGTCGTCATGGATGGGAGAGAGGAGTGAACCGCTCGTCTTCGCTGATCGACGCTAATCTGAACGGCCTTTTCTGCACCTGGGTAGCGCGGAGCTTCCGCCCGCGTCGGGAGCGCAAACCTCATCGGTCGGAACGCGGGCTGAAGCCTCGTGCTACCCGGAGATTCCAATCCTCAAACCATGTTGGCCGCAAAGGAGCGCAAGATTTCCAAAGGCTCCGGCCCATTTCTCCCGCGCGCCTACAGGCGCAATGGAAACTCTTTCCGCAGCCATCGAAACCTTGCGCCTTTTCGCGGCCAAAAATTCCGGTGCCTTTCCGCCAATTGTAGGAGCGGCTTTCACGTCTCGCCGTAGCCTTGGCGCAGGCGGAACGCCGCGATTCCGTCCTTTTCATCCGCGCCGATTCGCGGAGATTAGCGGTTCCCCATGTCCGCCACCGACCAGCCCGATCTTTTCGGTGAACCCGAGCCACCCTCCCGCGAATCCACCTCTGCTTCCCAGCCCGCCGCTGTTCCCTCCTCTCACCAACCGCTCGCCGCGCGGATGCGCCCGCGTCGTCTCTCCGAGGTCGTCGGCCAGGAACACATTCTCCGCGCCGGCTCGTTGCTCCCGCGCCTCGTGGCGCAAAACCGCTTCGGCTCACTCCTCTTCTACGGCCCGCCCGGCTGCGGCAAGACCAGCATCGCCGAAGCCATCGCCCACGAGACGCGCAGCCGCTTCGTCCGCATCAACGCCGTCATGTCCAACGTCGCCGAGCTCCGCGAAATCCTCGCCGCCGCGCGCCGCCGTCCCGAGGCCGCCACGATTCTCTTCATCGACGAACTCCACCGCTTCAACAAATCCCAGCAGGATCTTCTCCTGCCCGACGTCGAGGAAGGCACCGTGCGCCTCATCGGCGCGACCACGCACAACCCCGGCTTCTACGTCAACCCGCCCCTCCTTTCGCGCAGTCATCTTTTCCGTCTCGAACCGCTCGCGCCCGCCGCCATCGCCGGTGTCCTCGCCGCCGCGCTCGCCGATGTCGAACGCGGCCTCGGCGCCCACGGTGTCACCGCCGACGCCAAACTCCTCGCCGATCTCGCGATGCTCTGCGACGGCGACCTCCGCCGCGCCCTCAACGCCCTCGAAGTCATCGTCCACGGCCTGCCCGAGCGAGCGCCGATCACCACGGCCGACCTCGAAGTGTTCGCCCGCGAGCGCCGCATCCGCTACGACGCCGACGAGGACGAGCACTACGATACCATCTCCGCCTTCATCAAAAGCTGCCGCGGCGGCGATCCCGATGCCGCGATGTATTGGCTCGCGAAGATGCTCGCCGGCGGCGAAGACCCGCGCTTCATCGCGCGCCGCCTCGTGATTCTCGCGAGCGAAGACGTCGGCCTCGCCGATCCGCACGCGCTCCCGCTCGCCGTCGCCGCGCACCATGCCTGCGATTTCATCGGCCTGCCCGAGGCCGAGCTCACGCTCGCCCACGCCACGCTCTACATCGCCACCGCGCCGAAAAGCAATTCCGCCACCCTCGCGCTCGGCGCCGCGCACGCCGCGCTGAAATCCGCGCCCGTGCAAACCATCCCCTCGGCCCTCCGCAGCAAAAGCGGCCAGGCCAACAAGCGCATGGGGCAGGGGCGCGACTACGATTACTCGCACAACTTCGAGGAAAACGTTTCCGGCCAGGACTACCTGGAAAGCCCGCTCGCGCTCTACACGCCGAAAAATTCCGGCGCCGAGTCCGCCATCGCCGACCGCCTCGCCCGCTGGCGCGCGCTGAAGACGCGCGTGAAAGGTTAAGAGCCGCGCCGCGGGGTAAAATCCGTTGTTCGTTTTTCCGTGCTCGGAGAACCATGGGCTAAGCGGAGGGGGCTCGCCTCGATTCTTCGAATTTCTGTTCAATCGTCTCTGAGTTCACCTCTCGTCATTCAAGAATCCCTTCACTCCAAAAAAATCAAAGACTCGCTGCATGACTCCATTTTTCCGCGCCCGACTTCATCCACGGAGTTAGGCTCTTTCACTGCGTGTGCTCTCGGGTTTTGCGGAACAGACAAACACAATAACTTCGGAATTCGCCGGTAAGCCAGCCACCGCAGTGTGATCGCAGGCGGGACAACCGATGTTCCAATAATTCTCGCATGATGACTCCTCGAAATTGGGGTCTGGAATGAACGATACGGATTTCCGGACCTGCGTGCCGTAGAGCTGCGAACACGATGGGCATTTTTTTCTCTCTAGGTCCGCGAAGACCCGCTCCAGCCGTGCGCCTTCCTTTTTCCCGAAAATGACCGCCCGCGTGATTATGAACATGATGAACAGTGCGAAGGCCGAGACTGGAATCCAGATGTTCAATCTTAGTTATCGTTGAAGATGAGCCGCGCATGGCCAGCGTAATTGAAATGACCTGAAAAGGGCGCCTCCGAGGGTCAGGCTGCGGTTCTTTGAATTTCTGACTTTTGGCGGGTTTCTCCGGTGCGGTCTCCGCGCGTTTTCAACTGCCCTTAAAAGTTCATTCGCCCGGCCCCCGGCTTCCATTTGAAGTTAGGAAAGCGCTGATTTAATCGGAACGCCAAAAATCAAAGCCCCGCCTAAGGAAGCGCTGAATTATTCAGCGCTTCCTTAGAGGAGAAATTGACGATGACTAAGAAGACCACGACCGACGCCCAAAAGATTCTGGCCCAAATGACGGGGAAAACCCCGGGGATGCAGCGCATTTTTGAGGAGGAAGTCGCCCAAAAGATTTATCAGCTCCGACAGGACGCCGGTCTTTCCCAAGCCGAGCTGGCCCGCCGGGTGGGCACGACCCAATCCGTGATTTCGCGGCTGGAGGATGCCGACTACGAAGGGCATTCGCTCGCCATGCTCAACCGCATCGCTGCCGCCGTGGAGCGGCGCGTGGAAATACGATTCGTCCCCCGCAAGCGCCGGCTGCAACCCGCGTAAGCGGGAAGGTCAATCCAGACGGGGTCAGCCGGTGTGACGGTCAGCCCGTTCTGTCCACTGCTCGCGGCCTTCGCGCGACGCGTGTCAGGATTTTCCGAGGAAGGCGGCGATCTCGAGTCGCGTTGGCATCGAGGGCGCGGTGCCGAATTTGGTGACGGAGAGCGCGGCGACGGCGTTGCCGAAACGGGCGGCGGCGAGGAGGTCGCCGGGGAATTCCACGAGGCCCGCCGCGAAGCCGCCGCAGAAGGCGTCGCCGGCACCGGTGGTGTCGACGACTTTCACTTTGTGCGCGGTGATGAAGGCGGGGCCGGAGGCTTGAGAAACGAAGATGCCTTTGGCACCGAGCGTCACGATGACCGTCGGCACGCCGAGGGTGCGGCAGAGGGTGTGCAAGGTGTCGTTCGAGAGGGCGTGGAGCGCGGCGACGGTGAAAGGTTTTAATTTTGCCCCGGCGTCGCGGGCCGCGAGCAGGTTGATGAGCGCGGCGAATTCCGTCTCGTTCGGGATGAGCACGTCGACGTGGCGGAGGAGGGCGGGCGCGAAATCGGCGCGCATCGGCGCGGGGTTGTGCACGGTGATCACGCCGGTGCGGCGGGCGGTTTTCAGGACGGTGGCCACGGTGCGCAAATCGGTCTCGTGCTGCGTGACGACGACTTGCGCGCCGCGGAGCGCGGCGGCGGGCACATCGGCGGGTTGGAGCGCGGCGTTCGCGCCGAGGGCGACGATGATCTCGTTTTGGCCGGCGGCGTTGACGAGGATGGCGGCGGTGCCGGTGGCATGGGTGGGTTTTTCGGCGAAGTGCGCGGCGATGCCCTCGGCTTCGTAGAATTTTTTCGCCGACCGCGCGAAGGCGTCGCACCCGACGGCGCCGACGAAGAGGGTGCGGGCGCCGGCGCGACCGGCGGCGATGGCTTGGTTGGAGCCTTTGCCGCCGGGGCCGGTGACGAAGGTGCCGATCACGGTTTCGCCGGAGCGCGGAAATTCGGCGCAGCGCCAGGTGAGGTCCTGGACGAAGCTGCCGACGACGATGACTTGGGGCACCATGGCGAAAAAAAACGGCGGTCCGGGCTCCCGGGCCGCGTGCGTCAACCCAACACGGCGCGGAGCGCGCTGCCAAGGCTGTTCAACGTGCAGGGTTTTGGGAGGAAGCTCATTTTGCGCAGGTCGGGGAAACGTTTGCGCGCGTCCTGCTCGGTGTAGCCGCTGATGAAAATGGCGTTCAGCTCGGGCTGGAGCCGGCGGAGTTCCACGAGGGTTTCAAAGCCATCCATGACGGGCATGGTGATGTCGAGGAGCGCGAGGCGGATGGCGGCGCCGTGCTCGCGGGCGAGGGCGATGGCCTCGGCCCCGGAGGCGGCTTGCAGGACGGTGAACCCGAAGCGTGCGGTGATGGCGGCGATGACGGGGCGGACGTGGTGGTCGTCATCCACGACGAGGACGAGGCCGGAGCCGCGCCAAGCGGGCGGGATGGGCGGAGTGGTGCCGGGGGACTGGGCGGTGTCGGCGGAGCGGAAGACGAGGGTGAAAGTGGTGCCCTGCCCCGGGGCGCTGCGGAGATGGAGCGCGCCGCCGAGCCCGCGCATGATGCCGAGCACGGCGGCGAGGCCGAGCCCGCGGCCTTGGCCCTTGGTGCTGAAATAGGGGTCGAAGATGCGAGCTTGCAGGCCGGGTGCCATGCCGGGGCCATCGTCCGCGACTTCGAGGGAAACGTAGTCGCCGGGCGGGAGTTCGCGGCCGGCACGGGCAGTGGAGAGCCAGGCATCGGCGATGGTGGTGACGCGGGCGGTGAGGCGGATGGTGCCGGGGCGCGCGCCGAGGGCGTCGGAGGCGTTGAGCACGAGGTTCATCACGAGCTGCCGCAGTTGAGAGGGATCGGCCACGATCGCGGGCAGCGCGGCGGCGGCGGAGATTTCGAGGCGGGTGTTGGCCCCGAGGGAAACGCGCAGGAGTTCGGCGGTCGCCTGCACGGTGCTCGCGAGATCGAGGGGCTTGGTGACCATCGGGCCGCCGCCGGCGTAGGCTTGGAGCTGCCGGCAGAGGGCGGAGGCGGTCTCGGTGGCCTGCTCGATGCAGCGGAGACTGCCGCTGGCGGGCGAGTCGGGCGCGAGCTTGAGACGCGCGAGGCTGGCGTTGCCGAGGATGGTGGTGAGGAGGTTGTTGAAATCGTGGGCGAGGCCGCCGGCGAGGAGGCCGAGGCTTTCGAATTTTTGCGCGTCGAGGAGCTGGCGCTCGATCTGCGCGTGGGCGAGGCTTTCGCGGCGGCGCTCGGTGATGTCGGTGTATTGACCGGCGTAGTAGAGCGGGGCGTCGGCGGCATCGCGCACGAGGCCGGCGTTGACGAGGACGAGCACGGTGCGGCCATCTTTGTGGAGGTAGCGTTTCTCGATGGAGCCGGTGGCGACGCGGGCTTGGGTGATCTCGGCGAGGAGGCGGTTGGTGGCGGCGATATCCTCGGGGTGGGTGATCTCGGCGAGGGTGCGGCCGCGCAGCTCGTCGGCGGTGTAGCCCGTGAGGCGGCAGAAGGCGGCGTTGATTTCGCGGAAGCGGCCGTCGAGGCCGCAGAGGCAGGCGCCGCCGGGGGCTTGCTCGAAGATTTGGCGGCGGAGGGTGGTTTGCTCGCGGAGTTGTTGTTCGACGGCGTGGCGTTCGGCGAGATCGGCGCGGAGGACAGCGACGATGGTGGAGCCGCCGAGGAGGAGGAGGGTGAAGGCGCCGACGAGGTTGATCCAGCGTTGGCGGGCGCGGGCGATGGACTCGATCCATTCGGTCGCGTCGAAATCGAGGCCGAGCACGGCGTCGATCCGGCCGTGGGTGTCGCGCAGCGGGGCGAAGATGCTCACCCATTGGCCCCAGCGGTCGGTGTAGGGCTCCGTGGTGAACGCGCGATGGCCGTCGAGGGCGGCGGCGATTTCAGGGCCGGCCTTTTCGAAAACTTCGCCGATGGGCGTGCGCGTTTCACGTTCGCCTTCGTAGCGGCCGTTGTGGTCGTAGTCGGTTTCGGAATCGACGAGGAACACGATTTTTCCGTCGGCGCGCTGGCGGAGGGTGTAGATGTCCGCGACAAAGGGGTTGAGATGAAGCCAGTTGATTTCGCGGGCGACGATTTGGAGGTAGAGCGGATCGTCGGCGGGCGTCGCAAGAGTGAGTTTTTCGTGGCCGAGGCGTTGCAGTTCCTCCACGTAGGTCGGCAGCAGGAGGAGATATTTCTGCTCCACGGATTCGCGGACGCCGCGCGTGGCGCTCTCGACCAGGCCCAAGCCCCCGACGAGCGTGAACCCCAGCAAGGGCCAGACGGCGGGGTGGAGGTGGCGGAGGCGGCGGGTGCGCCGGAGCCAGAGAAGTTGCGCGGCGACGAAACCCGCGACGAGCAAAAGGAAGAGCGCGTAGTCGAGGTTGGGCAGAAACCGCGGAAACGTCATGGGGTGGGCCGATGCAAGTCGGGTGCGGCGGTGGAAGCAATGCGGGATGTGCATTCGCGCTCGCCGCTCATCCTCCCGGCGCGTCCGTCCATCCCCAATCGCGGGCGAGTCGCGGGCGAATCCGTTAGGGTGGGCGGACAATGAAAACAAAACCAGCCAGCGTCCTCGCGGGGTCCAAGCCTGCGAATCTGCGCGCACGGCGCAGGGCCGGCGACGGGGCTGGCGTTGCCAAGGCCGCGCGCGGCGTGTTGGGATGTCGCGCGTGAACTCGCGCTCTTCCACCGACTCCGCGGCTCAGCTGCCCCTGGCCGACGACCTCGCCCGGCGGGAACACGCGAAAGCCCGGCTTTATGTATTCTGTCAGCTGGGCGGGTGGGGATTGTTTCTGAGTTTGCAGATTATTTTTACCCTGCTCTTGGGAGACAAAGGCAAGCGGGGCGATCCCGTCGAAGTGATGATCGCGCGCAACGCCATGGTCGTGGCGCTCGGGCTGCTGATGACGCACGGCTTGCGGTCGCTCGTGCGGCGCTGGGGCTGGAAACAGCTGGGATGGAAAGCGCTTTTCCCCCGCCTGCTCGCGACGGCGGCTGTGGTTTCCGCCGCCTGGAGCGCCTTCGGTTTCGGCTATACCTACGGAGTGCTGCGGGAGTCGTGGCCGATGAAATACAGCCCCATGCTCATCTTCACCGTGAGCTGGCTGAACGGCACCATGCTGCTGATCGGCTGGCAGTGCGTTTATTTTTTCTACCACCTCTTCGACCGCTTCAACCGTTCCGAAATCGAGCGGCTGCGGTTGATGACCTCGGCAAAGGAATCCGAGCTGCGCGCGCTAAAATCGCAGGTGAATCCGCACTTCATCTTCAACTCGCTCAACTCGCTCCGCGCGCTCATCGACGAGGATCCGGCGCGCGCGCGCCTCGCTGTCACGCAGCTCGCGAACCTCCTCCGCTATTCGCTGCAAAGCAGCCAGCTCGAGACCGTGCCGTTCGAGGACGAGCTCCGCGTGGTCAACGATTACCTCGCGCTCGAGCAGGTCCGCCACGAGGAGCGCCTCCGCCTGCGCCTCGACATCGCGCCGGAGACGCTCGCGCTCCCCGTGCCCCCGATGTTGCTCCAGACCCTCGTCGAGAACGCCGTGAAATATGGCATCTCCCAGCGGCCCGAAGGGGGCGAGATCGCCATCATCGCGCGGAGCGAGCCCGGACTCTTGCGGCTGCAAGTGACCAATCCCGGCGAACTCCCCTCGATCTCCGCCACCGTGCAGAACGCGCTCGCCGCCCGCCGCGCCGCGTCCACCGGCCTCGGGCTCCACAACGCCGCCGAGCGCCTGCGCCTGCTCTTCGGCGAACGCGCCACGCTCCAGTTGCGCGCCGCCTCGCCCTCGCTCGTCGTCGCCGAAGCCGTGATTCCGCTGCGCGCGGCGCTCGCATGAAAGCACTGTTGATCGACGACGAGCGCCTCGCCCGGAACGAACTGCGGCGCCTGCTGGCGGCGTTTCCCGAGATCGAAATCGTGGGCGAGGCGGCGAACACGAAACAGGCGCGCGCCCTGCTCGCGAGCGCCGAGCCCGACCTGCTTTTTCTCGACGTGCAGATGCCCGGCGAGACTGGCATGGAGTTGCTCGCCTCGCTCGAACCGCCCGCGCCGCACGTGATCTTCACCACCGCCTACGACGAGTTCGCCGTGAAGGCGTTTGAGTTGAACGCGCTCGACTACCTGCTGAAGCCGGTCGACCCCGCGCGACTCGCAGTGGCCGTCGAAAAACTCCACGCCAAGGCCCGCGGCTCCGCCAGCGATTCGTCCACGCCGATCCCCGCGGGACCGACGACGCGGCTCGCGGCCGAGGATAAGGTTTTCGTGCGCGAGGGCGACCGCTGCTGGTTCGTGGAGGTGAAAACGATCCGGCTCCTCGAGAGCGAGGGGAACTACACGCGCGTGCATTTCGCCGACGCGCAGCCGCAGCTTTTCCGTTCGCTCAACGCGATGGAGGAGCGGCTCGACCCGAAATATTTTTTCCGCGCGAACCGCCGCCAGATCATCAATCTCGCGTGGATCGACAAACTCGAGCCGTGGTTCAGCGGCGGCTTGCTCGTGCACCTGAAAGGTGGCGCGAAGGTGGAGCTCAGTCGCCGCCAGGCGCAGGAATTCCGCGAGAAGATGAGCCTGTGAATTCTTTTTCCATGAACAACAATACTCCCAGTCCAGAATCCAGTCCCTCCCGTTTCAACCTCCGCGGTGTCGCCATCGGGGTCGGCCTCGGCACGGCGCTTTCTGTGTCGAGCGGTCCGGCGGTCGGCGTTCCCATCGGCGTCGCCATGGCCGTCGTGTTCGGCCTGATCATGGCGCGGAAGGGCTGAAAAATTTTCACCCGCATGATCGAAGCCCGTCACCTCACCAAAACGTTTCGCGATAAAAAGCGGGGCGAAATTTACGCGGCCAACGACATCTCGTTCCGCGTGCAGCCGGGGCAAATCTACGGGCTGCTCGGCGCCAACGGCGCGGGCAAAACCACGACGCTCCGCCTGCTCGCCACGCTGCTCAAGCCGACGAGCGGCTCGGCCGTGATCGCGGGCTTCGATGTCGCCGCCGAGCCGGAGAAAGTGCGCGCGCACGTCGGCTTCCTCGCCGCCAGCACCGCGCTCTACGGCCGGCTCACCGCGCGAGAGATGATCACTTATTTCGGCCAGCTCAACGGACTCGCGGGCGCGGAAATCAAGCTTCGCATCCAACGCCTCGCCGACGCCCTCGACATGCACGAGTTTCTCGACCGCCGCTGCGAAAAATTTTCCACCGGCATGAAACAAAAAACCTCCATCGCGCGCACGCTCATTCACGATCCGGCGGTGATGATTTTCGACGAGCCCACGCTCGGCCTCGATGTGATGACCGCGCGCGCCATCGTGCGCTTCGTCCGCGAGTGCCGCGACCGCGGCAAGACCGTCATCTACTCGACGCACGTGATGGGCGAGGTGGAGAAACTTTGCGACACCATCGGCATCATTCACGACGGCCGGCTCCTCGCCGAGGGCACGCTCGCCGAGCTGCGGGCGCGCTATGGCGAGCAGGATTTGGAGGAAGTTTTCGTGAAAGCGGTCGGCGGGGAGGGCAAAAAATGAATGGGTCCCATATTGCCACGGTTTACCTGAAGGAGCTGAAAGATTCGCTGCGAGACCGCCGCACGCTACTCTCCACGATTGTCATCCCCACGCTGGTGATGCCGCTGCTGTTTTTCGCATTTGGCTCGGTCATGCTGAAAATGGATCAGCAGGCGCGGGCGGAGACACCCACGGTCATGATCATCGCCGGCGAAGATTCCCCGGCCGTCCTCGCCCGGTTGCGGGCTGATGCCAAGATTCGCATCGTGCCGACCACGGCGGACTGGCGGCAGCGTATCTCGGACAAGAAAATCCGCGCCGCCGTGGAAATTCCCGCGAGTTTCGAGGCCGGTCTCGGGCGCGGGGCGGCACCCTCCGTTACCATCTACAACTATAGCGGTGAGGCGAAGTCACGGCTTGGGGTCGAGCAGTTGGAGCGGATCTTTCGCGAGCTGCGCGAGGCGACCGTGGAGGCGCGTCTCGGCGAGCGAGGCGTGCCGCTGGCGCTCACGAAGCCGTTTGAAACGAAGCGGGAAAATGTGGCGCCAGCCGAGAAGGTCGGGGGCAATCTCATCGGCGGCTTCATTCCCTACATCATCATCATTCTCTGTTTCACGGGCGCGATGTATCCGGCGATGGACTTGACGGCGGGGGAAAAGGAGCGCGGCACCATGGAGACGCTGCTCTGCAGCCCCGTGGCGCGCGTGAATATCGTGCTGGGGAAATTCCTGATGGTGCTGACGGCGTCGATCGCGACGATGGTGCTCTCGCTGGTTTCGATGTCCGTGACGTTTGTCGCGGGTGGGAGCTACTTCGCGGCGAAGGCGGCGGCGGCGAAAGGAGCGGCGGCGGGCGCGGCCACCGGAGCCATGATTTCGATGATTGATCCGGTCGGTGTCATCGGGGTGTTTGCGATGGTGCTCCCGGTGGCGGTGTTCTTCTCGGCGGTGATCTTCACGGTGGCGCTCTTTGCGAAGAGCTACAAGGAGGCCCAGAGTTACGTGGCGCCGATGATCTTCGTCGTGCTGCTACCCGCGATGATCGGGATGGCGCCCGGGATCGAGCTCAGTGGGCGGCTCGCGCTCGTGCCCATCCTGAATCTCTCGCTCGTGTGCAAGGAGATGCTTTCCGGCGTATGGCACTGGCACTACATCGCGCTCATTTTCGGCTCGTCGTGCGTTTATGCGGCGGCGGCGCTGGCGCTCGCGGTGAAGATGTTCAGCCGGGAAAGCGTGATTTTCCGCGCCTGACGCGGGTGTGTCGGGCGGGGTTGTTAATTTTCCCTCAATTCCCGACGCGGGGAGTAAAGCCCCGGTAAAATCCGGCCGGCCCCATAGCCAGCGGAGTGCATCTTCCTATATGGTCCGCGTGGGACAACTGGTCCCGTTTCAGAAAATGAATACTTACACCCGTTCCTTATCCGCGCATCCGCTGGACACCCGCACAAAGCGGCTGCCACAGCTCGGAACTGAATCCAACCTGTCGGTCGGATTTCCAGAAAACTCCGCAGCTCTCGCCGAGGAACGCCGACAGCTTGACGACGATCTGGCTGCTTTGCGCGAGAGCGAAGGTAATTTGCGGGCCTACGAGGCGCACCTGCGCACCCAGCAGGAAGAGCTGGAGGCGAATCGTTTTTCCGGTTCGCAACCGCCGGTGCAGGCCCCCGTTGCATCCTCATTCGCGCCCTTTTCGCGCAATGAGCTCACGCTGCAGGCGGCGTGGGAAAAAGTCATCCGCGGCCGTGAGCTGCTCGAGGCGGAGCAGGCGCACCTGCGGGACGACCGTCTCCAGATGCGCGAAGAATTTGCCGCGTTGAAACGCCGCGAGGTCGCCGTGAAAGCCCGTGAGGAAACGCTGGCCGCCAAGGAACTGGCGCTCAGCGTCGCGCCGGCCCGTTCGACGGACGCTCCGCCGCCTCCGGCGACCACGGCCTTTTCCTCGATGACGAGATTTACGCTCGCGCCCTTCAACCTTGCACGCGCGGTGCTGCGCGGCTCGAACTCGAAGTAAACTCGCGGCCCGACGGTTTTCGCCCCGGCCTTTTTCGGCCGGGGCTTTTTGTTTTTTACGGAACGCCCCGGCGGCTCGGGCCACCGAAGCCGGACTTTGCACTTGCGGGCGGCGGCCTCGCGCGGCATCACCACGCGCAGTGAATTTCGTCGCCCAGTTCCGCGCTATCGCCGCCGTCGTCAAGACGGTGTCCAAACGTGCCTGGCGTCATGGGCCGGCTCGGCGACGATGGTGATGCGCGCAACGCGCGAGGGTGATCTTCCCGATCACACCGCAAAAAAGAAAATCACCTCCTCCCCGAGCCCGACTCCTTCCCGAGTCGGGTTTTTTATTTTCCGCAACTCCACCATCGTTCGTTTCCCGCCATGCCCACGCTCACTGCTCCTTCGCCACCCACACCAGAAATAGAACTCCCCACCGTCTCCTTCTTCGGCCGCACGCTCGAGGAATACTCGCGGTTCTTCGCGCTCGACGTCGGCAAGCTGCGTGGCCTCGCCGTGCTCGACGTGGCGGGCGGCCCCGCGTCGTTCACGGCCGAGGCGTGTCGGCGCGGCGTCGATGCGGTGGCCGTCGATCCGCTCTACGGTTGCACGCCGCACGCGCTCGCGACGCACGTCCAGCTCGACTACGCGAGGATGTTTGCGCAAATGCGGGCGAAGCCCGCGCTGTTTCGGCTGCGCTCGTTCCCCTCGATCGCCGCGGCCGAGACGGACCGGCGCGCGGCGGCGCAGCGGTTTCTCAATGACTACGACGCGCACTTCGTGCATGGCCGCTACGTCGGCGGTTCGCTGCCGCGGCTGCCGTTTCTTGACGACGCCTTCGACCTCGTGCTCTGCGCGCACCTGCTCTTCATCTACGCGCGGCGGTTCGATTTCGCGTGGCACCTCACGGCGTGCGCCGAGCTCGCGCGGGTGAGCGCGGGCGAAGTGCGCATCCATCCTGTGTGCGGTGCGGACGGTCGGCCGTATCCCGAACTGGCCCGGCTGCGGCGCGATCTCCTCGCGCACGGTGTCACGAGCGAAATCGTGAAGGTGGACTACGAGTTCTTCGTCGGCAGCGGCACCATGCTGGTGTTGAACCCGCAGGAAAAATGAACACGGCTGCGAGCGCCTCCGGGTTTGCACGACGACGGACGACGTAGCACGCTCCCCGCATGTTTCCCCAACACGTCATCGCCCGCAAACGCGATGGTCATGCGCTCACGCGCGACGAGATCGCGGTGTTTGTGCGCGGCGCGACAGATGGCTCGTGGGCCGACTACCAGCTCAGCGCGATGCTCATGGCGATATTTCTGCGCGGCATGACGCCGCAAGAAACCGCGCACTACACCGAGGCGATGATGCGCTCTGGCGTCGTGGCTGATCTCGCGAGCATGAAATTGCCGAAGGCCGACAAGCATTCAACGGGGGGCGTGGGGGACAAAGTTTCCCTGCACCTCGCGTCGATGATTGCGGCGTGTGGCGTGGCGGTGCCGATGATTTCGGGCCGAGGGCTCGGTCACACGGGCGGCACGCTCGACAAACTCGAGTCGATTCCCGGATTTCGGGTGAACCTCACGATGGCGGAATATCGCGCTGAGCTGGAGCAGATCGGCCTCTCGCTCATCGGGCAGACCGCCGAACTCGCGCCGGCGGATAAAAAACTTTACGCGCTCCGCGATGTGACGGGCACGGTGGAGTGCATTCCGCTCATCTGCGGCAGCATCCTCGCGAAGAAACTTGCGGAGGGGATCGACGTGCTGGTGCTCGACGTGAAGTTCGGTCGCGGTGCGTTCATGAAAGACAAAGCCAGGGCGCGGGAACTCGCGCAGGCGCTCGTCTCTGTGGCCACCGCGATGGGCAAGCCGACGCGTGCCGTGCTGACCGCGATGGAGCAGCCGCTTGGCCGCGCCGTGGGCAACGCGCTAGAAGTGATTGAGTCAATCGAATGCCTCAGGGGTCGCGGTCCGACCGACACGATGGAGGTCACGTTTGCGCTGGGGGAGCAGATGCTGTTGCTCACGAAAACGGCGGCGTCGAAGGACGAGGCGCGGGCAAAATTAGAGAAGAGCATCGCGAGCGGTGCGGCGTTGGAAAAATTTCGCGCGATGATCGCGGCGCAAGGCGGCGATGCCTGCGTGGTGGACGATGTGGAGCGGCTGCCGCAGGTGAAATTCAAAGAGGCACTCGTGGCGCCGCGGAGTGGATTTGTGCAGGACGTCGATGCGATGGGCGTGGCGCTCGCGGCGCTGCGCCTGGGAGCTGGCCGGGCGAAAGCGGAGGACAAGGTCGACCACGCGGTCGGCGTGAGTGCGCTCGTGAAAGTGAGCGAGCGCGTGGAGGCAGGTGCGGCGCTGTGCGTGATTCACGCGAATGATGAGACGGCGCTGGCGGAGGCGCGGGGGATGCTGGCGAAGGCGATTGGGGTGGGGGATGCGATGAATGCCGGGCCGAAGTTGATCGACGAGATTTTGTAGGAGCGGGTTTATCCCGCGATTCTGCGTCAAACATCGCGGGGTAAACCCGCTCCTACAGGGCTGGACGTTCGTGGTTGGGGCGACATGGTGCCGCGTATGGCAAATCTCCCGGGACGCGGACATGGTGCGTTGCGTCGCGGGCGGGGGTCAGCGGGCGAACGCCGAATATTTTCTCACGTGCTGCACGGAGAAACGAATGGCGGGATTGGAGGCCGCTGTGATTACGGAGGCAATTTTGGCGGCGGCAAAAAAATTGGAAGAGGATGGTGCGTGGTCACTGCGAACCGCGGTGGTGATGTGCGATCACGTGCATCTGTTGGTTGTGCTTGGTGAACAGGCGGAGTTGGCTGCGGCGATGCGCTTGTTGAAGGGACGGACGGCACTGGTGCTCCGGACGGTGGGGCTGCGCTGGGAGCGTGGGTATTTCGATCACCGACTGCGTTTGGATGAGAAACGTCTGCCGGTGTTTCGCTATGTATTTCTCAATCCGGATCGGTCGG
>JANYBX010000471.1 GCA_025360615.1 Opitutia bacterium | reverse complement strand
TTCGCGCCGAAGGTAGGGCGGGTTATCCCTAACCCGCCTTTTGCGCGTGAGCTGGCATCGACTGCGCGAGCAAAATCTCAGCAGCGGCCTGATCGCGTTTTTTTAACCCCGCGTCCACTTGAGTTCGGTGTCTCGTGTTCGAACAGCCATCACGCTCGTCCCAATTGCGGCGCCGTAGCCGATCAAAATCAAACCGATCTCCCAGCCCCGGGTGCGCATTCCAACTAAATAAAGCGCGCTCCAAATACCGCAGATGACAGCGCCTGCTGCACAGCCACGCACGATCAACGACGAATAGGTCCGCTGCTCAATACTACGACTGAGCGACTCGCTAAGCAGGATGGGCTCGAGGATCACAGCGAAAGCGAGGTAGCTCATGATGACGGGCAACCAAGGCGTGTCGGCCGCCGCGCCAAAATCGCGAAACCCCTTGGACATCCATGCCACCGTAAAGACAACGAGGACACTCATCAGAGAGAAAAAATAAGTGATATTCTTCACGTCCGGTTTTTTGCCGTCACTGCTGAACCGCGCATGGCCGGCGGATTTTGAGAAACTGAAACGATCCACTTCCACGCGTTGTCTGGCGGTTAGGCTCTTTCTTTCTATTCATCACAGTAGAAGGAAAAATGAGAGCGGAAAGAATCACCGATGAGCCTGAGCTTGCCTGTCTTTTGGGACGCTAGGGCAAACCAACTTGCATAAAATGTCAGAACAGAGCCGTCATCCTGGATGGCGTCGACGACGAGTCGCAGATCCTGCACCTTCCATTTCGGCTCATCTTTCATTTTCCCTTCGTCCAACCATTCAACGAAACGATTCGCATACCAAGGGTCGGAAATTACGGTCTTTGAAACTGCGTTCTTTCTTACGCTTTCCGCATTCATCGCCACCGCCGTAACGACTGACCACGGCACAAAGTATATTGTCACACTTTTAGTCTTGGCACTCGCGGTGCCGGAAATGAAGACAAGTAAAATTAGAGAGATAAATGATTTCATGGTTTTTTGCCGAACGTCAGATGAGCCGCGCCCCGCTCGGAGGCGTTGCTGACTTCGGTTTGAACCAAGCCGCTGCGCGGCGCAGGTTGCTGGAGAGCGGCTGATTGAGCGGGGATCATGACGGAGCGGAAGAGTGAGCCGGCGGCTCAGCGTTGAGCAAGGCTGGAGGGCCATGTCCTCCCATCAATCCACCGTCACCGATCACGCGGGCGCGGCTGTCGGTCGCGCACGATCCCGCATCGCTGCTCCGCCCAGCGGGCCAGACCCAAGCGGACAGGGTGAGCAACCCGCCCTACCCTCGGCGCCTCACTTCGCCAGCGCCAGTTCCGCGTGCTCGCGGGCGGGCGACGCGAGGAGCACTTCACTGAGGTGCTGCAGGCGCACCGGCTTGCTGATGAACGCATCCATGCCGGCGGCGAGGCACTCCTCGCGGTCGTCCGTCGAGGCATTGGCCGTCATCGCCACGATGCGCGGGCGCGCGTTCGCCGGCCAGCGGCGGCAGATTTCACGCGCGGCCGTGAGGCCGTCCATCTCGGGCATCTGAATATCCATGAGCACGACATCGTAGTGCTGCTGCTCGATCGCTTTCACGCCTTCGAGGCCGTTGCCGGCGACGTCGGAGGAGTAGCCGAGTTTCTTCAACATGAGGGTGGCCACGCGCTGGTTCACCGGGTTGTCCTCGACGAGCAAAATGCGGAGCGGGTGCGCGCGGGCGATGTCCTCGTCGGCGGAGGCGTTCGCGAAGCGGGCGTTGGTGCGGCCGTGCAACGCGTCGAACACGAGGGTGTGCAGCACCGCGGGTTTCAGCGGCTTCGCGATCGTGGCGGCGGCGCCGAGTTCCGCCGGCGTGCGCACCTGGCCGAGCGGCGTGAGCAGCACGACGGGCAAGCGGGCGGACAGGGGCAGGCGGCGCAGCGCGGCGATCAAATCGGAGCCGAGCATCTCGGGCATCTGCTGGTCGATGAGCGCCACGTCGAAACGTTCGCCCCGCTCGATCCACGTGAGCGCTTCCTGCGGTGAGGTGGTCGAGCGCGGCACGAGGCCCCAGGTGACGGCTTGCAGGCAGAGCACGCGGCACTGCGTGGCGTTGTCGTCCACGATGAGAAGGCGGCGGCCCTGCATCGCGGCCTGCGCGGCGGGGACGGGTTTCTGTTCGCCGGCGGTGAAGCCGAGCTCCACTTCAAATTGAAACGTGCTGCCTTTGCCCGGCTCGCTCTCGACCCAGATGCGGCCGCCCATGAGCTCCACGATGCGCTTGCAAATCGCGAGGCCGAGGCCGGTGCCGCCGTATTGGCGCGTGGTCGAGGCGTCGACTTGGCTGAAGGATTTGAACAACCGGTCCATGCGCTCCGGGGGGATGCCGATGCCCGAGTCGTGCACGGCGAAGTGCAGCCGCAGGCCTCCTTCGGAGAGCGCGGCGATGCGGCGCACGGCGAGGAAAATCTCCCCGCGTTCGGTGAACTTCACGGCGTTGCCGAGCAAGTTGACGATGACTTGGCGGAGGCGCGTGACATCGCCGGCGGCGGCCGGCGGCACGTCTTCGCCCATCCAGTAGAGGAGGTCGAGTTTCTTCTCGGCGGTGCGGCCGGCGAGCACGTCGAGCGCGGACTCCACGCACTCGCGGACGACGAAGGGCTGGCGCTCGAGTTCGAGGTGGCCGGCGTCGATCTTCGAGAAATCGAGGATGTCGTTGAGCAGGCCGAGGAGCGAATCGCCGCTGGAGCGGATCGTCTCGGCGAGTTCGCGTTGTTCGGAGCTCAGGCCGGAGCTGATGAGGAGGTTGCTCATGCCGAGCACGGCGTTGAGCGGGGTGCGAATCTCGTGGCTCATGTTGGCGAGGAAGGCGGACTTCGCCGCCACGGCGGCCTCGGCCTCGCGGGTGAGATCCTTGGCGCGCCCGAGCGAGTCGGCGAGGAGGCGGTTGAGCTGCTCGGCTTCGTTCTTCGCGCGCAGCGTATCGTCCTGCGCGCGCTGCTCGGTGGTGATATCCCAGTTGACGCCGACGACGCGGCGGGCCTTGCCCTCCGGGGTGAGCTCGACGTGAGCGAGGGCGCGGAGGATGCGCACTTCGCCGGAGGCGCGGAGGACGCGGAAGCTGGTGTTGAACGATTGCTTGCCCGCGAGCGCGCCGTGGAAGAGCTGGTCGGTGCGCTTGACATCGTCGGGATGCAGGCGGCGCTGCCACGCGACGAGCGAGCCGTCGAACTGGTCCGGCAGGGTGCCGTAGAGTTTGTGCAGGCGCTCGTCCCAGGTGAATTTTTGGCGCACCACGTCGAAATCCCAGATGCCGATTTGCGCGGCGCCGGTGGCGAGCTGGAGGCGTTCGAAGAGGGACTGGGCGCGCAGCTCGATCGTTTTGCGCTCGGTGATGTTGAGCGCGCGGCCGATGATGCGGGAGACGCGGCCGTCGGCATGAGCGAGGGGGGTGAGCTTGGTGAGCCACCACATCGTGCGGCCGTTGTAGGTGATCTTTTCCTCGTATTCGATCGAGCGGTCGGACTCGGCGCAGCGGCGGAAATTGGCGCGGAGGGCGGTCGCGACTTCGCTGGGCACCACGGGCACGAGGTCATGGGGGCACTGGCCGCAGATCTGCTCCGAGATGATGCCCGTGATGCGCTCGAAGCCGGGGTTGACCTCGACGTAGCGGAAGTCGCCCGTGCCGTGCGGCTCGACGACGAAGATGGCGAGATCGACGCTGGAATAAATGCTTTGGAGAAACGCGCGGTTCTCCTCGTGCGCCTGCTCGGCGAGCTTGTGGGCGGTGATGTCGGTGATCATGCCGTGCCACATCACGGCGCCGTCGGGCTGCGGCTCGGGGAGCGCCTTGCCGAGGAGCCAGCGCTCGGTGCCATCGGCGAAGAGGGTGCGATACTCGCAGTGCCACTGCTCGAGGGTCTGGGCGGAGGCGCGCAGCGATTCGAGGACGCGCTCGCGGTCGTCGGGATGCACGGCGCGCGTCGCGGCGCTGGCATCCTCGGCCACATCGGCGGGGCTGAGGCGGTAGATTTCGCGGATGCCTTCGCTCGCGTAGGGGTAGGAGGCGTGGCCGTCGGCGGAGCGTTTGAATTGGAAAACCATGCCGGGCACCTGCGAGGCGATCTTGCGGAGGCGCAGGTCGAACTCGCGGCGGCGTTCCTCGGCCTGTTTCTGCGCGGTCATCTCGCTCGCGATGGAGAGGTAGCCGGTCAGCCGGCCCTGCCGGTCGTGCATGGCGGTGATGGCGAGGCGCACGGGCACGCGCGTGCCATCGCGGCGGACATACGTCCACTCGCGTTCCTCGGGCTGGCCGCTTTCGCGCGACTGGCGCACGACGATGTCGAAGCCCGGCACGATGGTGCGGCCGCACGCGGCGGAGAGCTCCGCGGCCCGGTCCGCGATTTCGCGGGGATCGTGCAGCGCGGCGGGCGTGGTGCGGCCGATCATCTCGATCGCGGCGTGGCCGGTGAGCTGCGCGGCGCCGGCGTTGAAGGTCTCGATCAGGCCGTTGGCATCGGTCGAGATGATGGCGTGCGTGGCGTGGATGAGGACGTTTTCGTTGAGCACTTCCTGGCGGCGGCGCTGAGTGACGTCGATGGTGACGGCGATGAAGTTTTGGAGGCGGCCGGTTTTGTCGAAGACGGGGTCGATCTTGAGCTGCACCCAGTAGGCGCGGCCCTGCTTGTGGTAGTTGATGAGCTCCACCTCGACGCTGGCGGCGCGGCCGATGGCCTCGCGGAGTTCGGTGACGGTGGCGGGATTGGTTTCCGGCCCCTGGAGGAGACGGCCGGGGCGCTGGCCGAGCGCTTCGGCGACGGTGTAGCCGGTGATCCGCGTGAAGGCCGCGTTGACCCACTCGATGCGGCCGAGCGCATCCGTGATGAGGACGCCGGAGGTGGTGTTTTGGGCGACGAGGGCGAGTGTCGCCAGACTGGGGCCTTGCCAGGAGGGGATGTTTTCAACGTCGGCGGCGGGTGTGGTGGCGGGCCGCAGGGAGCGGCGAACGAGCACGGCGACGAGGGCCGTAAAAATCCCGGCCGGCACGAGCCAAGCCGAGGCGCGTGTGACACTGGAAAACATCGAGGCGTGCAAGCTCCAGCCGAGGAGCAAGGCAGCCGCCGTCGCCACGCAGACGAGCCCGACCGAGAGCGGCGGAGGACGGGCGGGCGGGGGGGCGAGAGCGTTTGAGGTTGGTGAAACGGAATCCATCACGCTGGGTTACCAATCGGCTCGAAACGGAGCCGCTTTAAGCCGGACTCGCATGGGCGGGAGAGTGCCCGGCGCTGGTGGTGCATCGGGGGCGGCCGCGCTCCCGGGGAGTCCGACGGCGGGGTCGGGAGGTCCCGCGCTACAATTTTAACCAAGGGATGCGCTCGTCCATCCGCGGCGCGCGGTCCCTATCACCCGGAATGATTCCGGAGATCGCTCAATCCATGTCGCGGAAGGAAAGATCGGGCTCGCCGTTCGGCACGGCGGGGGCGTGGCCGTTGCGCGGGTGGTGCCCACCGTTGAGGCCGTGCTTGCCGTTCGCGCCGTGGGTGCCGTTGAGCGAATAGGAGGCGCCGGGCCGGACGAGGGTGCGGGGGTCGGGGTCGGGTTCCAGTGCCTCATCCTGGGCTTCGGTGGCGAACGTGGCGGGCGGTTCACCCGCGCCGTCTTCCGCTCCCCGGGCCATGCGGAGGAGTTCAGCGACGGCCTGCCGCACCTGTTCGGCCTGTTTCTTCAATTCCTCACCGGAATCGGCGGACTGCTGGGCGAGCGCGGCGTTGGCCTGCGTAATCCGGTCCATGCTGGTGACGGCAGTGTTGAGCTGGGCGATGCCTTCGCTCTGCTCGTGGGAGGATTGGGCGATCTCGGCGATGCGCTCGTCGAGCTGGCGGGTTTTATCAACGATGGCGCCGAGGTTGGCGGCCATCTTTTCGCTGATGCGCACGCCTTGCTCGCTCTTCTCGGTGGAGGCGGAAATTTTGTCGGCGGTCTCGCGGGCGGCGCCGGCGCAGCGTTGGGCGAGGTTGCGCACTTCGTCGGCGACGACGGCGAAGCCGAGGCCGGCCTCGCCGGCGCGGGCGGCTTCGACGGCGGCGTTGAGCGCGAGGATGTTCGTCTGAAAGGCGATCTCGTAGTTGGTCTTGATGATTTTGGAAATTTCCACGCCGGAGCCCTTGATGGCGCTCATGGCGGATTTCATCTGCTCCATGTCGGCGGCACCGGTATCGGCGGTGGCGCGGGTCTGGTTCGCGAGGACCTTGGCATTCTGCGCGTTCTCGGAATTACGCTGGGTCATGCTGGCGATTTCATGGAGCGAGGAACTGGTTTCCTCTAGGGAGGCGGCTTGCTCGGAGGCGCCGGCGGACATGGCCTGGCTGGCGGCGGCGACTTGCATGGCGGAGGAGTTGGCTTTCTCCGACTCAACCGAGAGGCGGCCGGCGACGCCGGTGATGCCGGCGGTGACGCTGCGGTTGATCAGCCAGGCGAAGCAGGCGGCGAGGAAGATGCCGACGGCGGTGATGATGGCGACGACGAGTTCGTTGCGCCGTTGCTCATCGCGGGTGCTGGTTTCGAGTTCGCTCTGGTAATCATGCACGGAGCTTTTCACCTTGCCGAGGGTGGCGGTGAACTCGGGCGCGGCGCGGTTGATGCGGTCGGAGAGGATCTGGTCGCGGGCTTGCTTGCTGGCCACGATCTGGTCGATGCCGTGGTTGTAGGCAGAGGCGGCGGCTTGGAGGCCGGCGAGGAGTTTTTTGCGGTCTTCGTCCTTCAAGCTGGCGTCGAGTTTCTCGAGTTCGAGCTGATCTTTTTCCATGCGCTGAATCTGCGTGATGGTGACGCCGAGAGCGGCGCGAGCGGCGTTGGATTTCACCGATTCGGAGGTGAGGAGGAACGCGTTCACGAGACTGGTGCCTTCGAAAAACGCCTTCAGGCCGCTGGAGATCTGGAAGGCGGAGTTCATGTCGCCCTGGGTCTTCGCCTGCACGAGCATGGCTTGGAGGCCGTCGGCGAGGATGCGGGCCTGCGGGGTGAGCACTTCGGCCTCGATCGCGAGACGCGCCTTGTGGTTCGCGACGAGATCGTTGAAGGCGGCGTAATAGGTGCCGAGGAGTTCGCGGGCCTTGGCGATTTGGGCGGCGCGCTGCGGCTCGACGATGAGGGAGGCGGCGCGCTCAAAATCGGCGTCGAGGATTTTCTTCGCGGCTTCACAGGCGGCGATGCTGGTGGGGGAACCCGTGGCGAGAAACTCGTTCACCTGCAGCTTGAGGGCCTGCATGGAGGATTCGAGGTTGGCGGCGGCATAAGTCTCCTGCGCGCTGGCGGTGAAGAGCGAGAGGCGGCGCCCGGCCCCGCCGAGCGCGGTGTAGGCGATGCCGGCGACGATGGCGAGGAGGGCAAAGAGCATGCCGAAGCCGAGGGTGATTTTTCTTCCAATGGTCAGGTTGCTGAAGGACATGGCGGCGGTGGGTTGGGAGGAGCGCTCAGGTCTCCTCAAAGTTAAACTTGAGCGGGATCATGACTTTTTTGGCGACAGGGGTGCCGTCGAGCGTGGCGGGTTTGAACCGCCATTTTTTCAAGGCGGCGAGGGCGGGGCTGTTGAAAGCCGCGTTGGTCGATTTCTCGACGGCCACCTCGGTCACGTTCCCGTGCTCGTCGATCACGCAGGAAATCACCACGACTCCCGAGACGCCCTCGCGCCGGAGCTGGAGGGGATACTCCGGCGGCACCGTGCGCACGGGCACCGGCGGCTCGGCTTTGGGCTGCGCGCACAGCGGCACGGTGGCGAGCAACGCGACCAGCAGGGCGAGGGAGCGGGGATTCATGGAAAAGGGGCACAGTCTGCCCTGTCTATCGGCGCGGAGCGGGGCGGACTAAACCGTTGTTTTCACCGGATGCGCCTGGGGGGATTTACCGCTCAAGCGGAGGGGCGTTTGTGCCGATGCCCGCGTCCACGTCGCCCGCCCATGCCGTCACCCTGTCACCGCTCCCGGTTCATTCTCCGACAGGCCGGGGCTCAATCCGCATTGCAATTCCAGGGTGCTTCGAGATTTTTCCAAACAGTTCGCTGAAGGCATGCTGCACGAAGAAAAACTCCGCCGGATCGCCGCTTGGTTGGGTGTAGCCGTGGCCGCCTTGGCCGGCACCGCCTTGGCCGGGGCCATCTTCGGCTTCGATATCCTCGCCCAGCTGCGGGCGGACCCGCAGCCGATGAAGGCCAACACTGCGCTCGCCCTCCTGCTCGCGGGCGGATCGCTCTGGGCCCAGCATCGCGGGCGGCATCTGCGCGCCGGCCGGATCGCGGCCGCCAGCGTGCTCGTGATCGTCCTCACCACGCTCTTGGAACTCATCAGCGGCGTCAGCCTCGGGCTCGATGAGCTGGTCGCGCCCGACCGGATGCCGACCGTCGGCCAAGTCCCCGGGCGCATGAGTATCCACACGGCTGGGATGCTCAGCTTTGTCGCCATCGTGCTGCTCCTCATCCACCAGCGGCCCAGCCGGCCCCTGCGCCTGCTGTCGTCGTGGCTGGCCAGCCTCACCATCGCCGCCAGCCTGGCATCCCTGTTTTCCTGGTCGTTCCATGGGCAGGCGGCCGACGTCGTCGTCCACCACCTGCGACTGGGGCCGGAGATCGGGCTGGCGATCACGGCGCTCGCCTTCGGCTCGTTCTGCGCCCGGCCTGACACCCGGGTGGCGCAACTTCTGTTCGCCACCACGGCGGCGGGGGTGCTCGCGCGCCGGCTGTTTTTCGGCGTGGCCGTGATCCCCCTCATCCTCGGGCTGGGGCTGGCCCCGCTGTTGCACCGCGAGGCCATCGAGGTGCCCGACAGCGTGGTGCTGCTCGAAATCGCGATGATCGTGACGGGGTTTACCATCGCGTTTTTCGCATTGGAAGCGGCCGTCGGTCTCGATGAAAGCCGCGAGGAGGCGGAGCAGGCCCGCCTGCAACTGACCGCGCGATTGCAGGAGCAGACCGCCCAGTTGCAGGAGACCGTCGGCACGCGCACGCGCGAATTGCGCGAGGTCAACGCCAGCCTGCAAGCCGCCGCCGAGGCCAACGCCCGCCTCGCCCTCGTCGCCAACCACGCCACCAACGGCGTCCTCATCACCGACGCCCAGGGCCGCGTCGAGTGGATCAACTCCGCCTACGAACGCGCCACCGGCTACACCCTCGCCGAGACCAAGGGCCAGCACCTCGGCCAATTCCTCCGCGCGCACGGCGTCGATCCCGCCGCGCTCAACCGCTTCGCCCAAGCCGAGCGCATGGGCGAGCCCTGCACGCTGGAAATCCTCGACCGCACGCGCGACGGCCGGCCGTTCTGGGTCGTGATGCACATCCAGCCCGTGCGCGACCAAGCTGGCGCGTTGATCAACTTCGTCGTCGTCCAGACCGACATCACCTCGCAACGCCTCGCCCAGGAATCCCTCGAACAGGCCAACCAGCGCCTGCAACTCGCGACCCAAGCCGCCCACCTCGGCATCTGGGAATGGGACGCGACTAACGACAAGGCGATTTGGGACGGGCGCATGCTCGCGATGTATGGCCTGAAAGCCGCGGAGTTTCACGGCACGGTCGAGGATTGGAAACGCCGCCTCCACCCCGACGAGGGCGACCGCCCCCTCGCCGCCCACCGCACCCTCTTCGCCGGCGCGAACGAGTTTGAGCACACCTTCCGCATCCTCCGCGCCGACGATGGCGCCGTCCGCATGATGCAGGTGCGCGCCATCGCCCTGCGCGATGCCGCCGGGAAACTCATCCGCAGCATCGGCACCGAGCGCGACATCACTGACGAACGCCAGACCACCCAGCAACTCCTCGATCTCAACGAACGCTTCAAGCTCGCCCTCCGCTCCTCCCGCTTCGGGGTCTGGGAAACCGACCTCGCCACCGACAAACTCATGTGGGACGACCGCATGCTCGAAATCTACGGCTTCGACCGCGCCCATTTCGGCGGCACCCGCAGCGAGTGGCTGCAGCGCCTCCACCCCGACGACCGCGAATCCACCCTCGAAAAAACCCGCCGCAGTATCGAAGGCGAAGACGGCGCCTATGAGACGGAGTTCCGCATCGTCCTCCCCGACGGCCGCCTCCGCTACATCGAGGCTCACGGCCGCCTCCATCGCGATGCCCAAGGCCGCCCCGTGCGCCTCATCGGCCTCAACCGCGACATCACCGTCGAGCGCCAAACCCAGGAAAATCTCCGCCTCGTCGAAGAACGCTGGCAACTCGCCCTCGAAGGCAACAACGACGGCGTGTGGGATTGGGACGTCGAAACCGGCGAGTTCTACTACGACTCCCGCTACGCCCAGATGCTCGGCTACGCCGCCGGCGAACTCCCCCGCCGCTATGCCGCGCAAACCGCCCTCCTCCATCCCCAAGATCTGACCGACCACGAAGCCCAAACCGCCGACGCGCTCCACGCCCGCACGTCGTATTTCCAACATGAGCACCGCATGCGCGCCAAAAACGGCGAGTGGAAATGGATTCTCGACCGCGGCAAGATCGTCGCCCGCGCCCCCGACGGCCGCGCCCTCCGCATGGTCGGCACCCACACCGACATCACCGCGCGCAAGCTCCTCGAACAACGCCTCCACCACGCCGAAGCCCTCTCCTCCCAAGTGAGCGAACTCGCCCTCATCGGCGGCTGGGAAATCGAACTCGCCACCTCCCGCCTCACCTGGTCCGCCGGCGTCTACCGCATCCACGACGTCGACGAGCAGGCGTATGAACCCAGCGTCTCCACCGCCCTCGAATTTTATCCCCCCGAGGCGCGCGCCGCCGTGCAAGCCGCCCTCAACACCGCCGTCGCCAACGGCGCCTCCTTCGATTTCGAGCAACCCCTCATCACCGCCAAAAAACGCCGCATCTGGGTGCGCGTCCTCGGTCGCGCCGAACTCCGCGATGGCCGCCCCGTGGTGGTCAGTGGCGCGATCCAGGACATCACCTCGCGCCACGAAAGCGAAGAATCCCGCCGCGAACTGGAAACCCAGCTCTTCCAAGCGCAAAAAATGGAAACCCTCGGCACCCTCGCCGGCGGCATCGCGCACGATTTCAACAATCTCCTCACCGGCATCATCGGCTACCACGAACTCGCCGCCGACTCGATCCCCAAGGACGACCCCGCCCATGCCTGCCTCGCCGAGGCCCGCTCCGCCAGCCTCCGCGCCCGCGAACTCGTGGACCAGATCCTCACCTTCAGCCGCCAGTCCGCCGGCGAGGAACACGAACCCGTCGAGCTCACCCTCGTCATCAAGGAAGCCACGCGCTTCCTCCGCTCCACCATCGCGAGCCACATCACCATCGAGACCGACCTCCCCCCCGAGTGCGGCCGCGTGCTCGCCAACACCACCCAGATCTACCAAGTCCTGCTCAACCTCGGTTCCAATTCCGCCCACGCCATGCGCGACGGCGGCGGCACCCTGAAAATCACCCTGCAAGCCGTCGAAGTCGCCACCGAGCGCACCACCGCGTTGAACAGCGTGGCCCCCGGCCGCTACGCCCGCCTCTCGGTGCGCGACACAGGCCACGGCATCGATGCCACCACGCTCCGCCGCATCTTCGACCCCTTCTTCACCACGAAAAACACCCGCGAAGGCACCGGCCTCGGCCTCGCCGTCGTGCACGGCATCGTGCGCGCGCACCGCGGTGCGATCGACGTCGAGAGCCACGAAGGTGTCGGCACCACTTTTCAC
>JANYBX010000456.1 GCA_025360615.1 Opitutia bacterium | reverse complement strand
TTCGCACGCGGTCAATGTTCGATCGTTCAACCAAGACAGGTTTCACAGAGAACACAGAGCGATGACACGGAGGTGTGAGAGCACACAACGACTGCCGATTTTGATTCGCCAGCGACGCATTGGGGGAAGCTGGTTACGAGTAAATTCCCCATTTCCCCATCCGTGCTCCGCGTAACCCACCTTGGTCACGAGCGCGATAAGCCGCCGGTTCACGCTGCCAAATTTCTTTCTCGCGACGTTTGATGATTGTTGTTCCCAAATCGGGAATTTTGAGTTTGAAATCGGTCCGCCTTCGCCGACCTTCATGCAGATCATCTCCATCAAGACTCTGAGGGAATTCTGGCAGGCCCACGCCTCCGCCGAGATCCCCCTCAAGGCTTGGTATCACGAAACCCGGCATGCCCGCTGGCATTCGTTTCAAGACCTCAAAAATCGCCACCGCTCCGCCGACGTCCTCCCGGGTAACCGCGTGGTCTTCGACATCAAGGGCAACACCTACCGCCTCGTCGTCCGCATCAACTACCAATCCGGCTGCATCTTCATCCGTTTCGTCGGCACTCACGCCGATTACGACAAAATCAACGCGGAGACCATTTAACCATGACGATCAAACCGATCAAAACCGAAGCCGACCATACCGCGGCACTCGCTCGCCTCAACGTCATCTTCGACACCGCTCCCGGCACGCGCGAGGGCGACGAAGCCGAAGTGCTAACCACGCTCGTCCAGCTCTACGAAGAGAAAAACTTCCCCGTCGATCTGCCCGATCCCGTCGAGGCGATCCGCTTTCGCATGGAGCAGCAAGGGCTCAAGGCCAAGGATCTCATCCCCCACCTCGGCAGTGCCAGCAAAGTGTCCGAGGTGCTGTCGGGCCGACGTCGCTTGAGCCTCGCCATGATTCGCAACCTGATCGACGGCCTCGGCCTGCCGCCGCAGGTGCTGCTGCAAGATTCGAGTCCCTCTCCGCGTCGCCGGAAACAAAAGCTCCAACGAAAAGTACCGCGCTCGACCCGCCGGGTGCTGGCAGCCTAGACGCAGCCATGCAGTGGAGAGCTGAGCGTTGAGAGGACAGAGCGACTGCCGATCTCGATTTGCTTGCGACGATTTTGGGGAAGCTCGTCACGGGTGATGCCAACGTCCCTTCGCATTTAGACTGTCATTGCGAGTCGCGCAGCGACGAAGCAATCCAGCTGGATCGCCACGGCGCGCGCTTCGCGCATCTCGCGATGACAATCAAAGGGACGTTGGTAGGCAGCCCATTTTCCGAACTCCGTGCCCTCTGTGTCATCGCTCCGTGTCCTCTGTGGCCAAACTCCGATCCGTCCTGTCAAAACCCCGAGCAGGTTTCACAGAGAACACAGAGCGATGACACAGAGGTTTGAGAGGACACAACGACTGCCGATTTTGATTTGCCGGCGACGACTTGGGAAAGCTGGTGAAGTCCTATTTCCGACTCTGTGCCCTCTGTGTCATCGCTCCGTGTCCTCTGTGGCCAAACTCCGCTCCGCCCGCCGAAAAACTCCAAGACAGGTTTCACAGAGAACACAGAGCGATGACACGGAGGTTTGGGAGGACATAAAGACTGCCGATTTTGATCCGCCCGCGACGACCTGGGAAAGCTGGTTACGAGTAAATTCCTATTTCCGACTCCGTGCCCTCCGTGTCATCACTCCGTGTCCTCTGTGACCAAACTCCGCTCCGTCCGCCAAAAATCCAAGACAGGTTTCACCGAGAACACAGAGTGATGACACGGAGGTTTGAGAGGACACAACGACTGCCGGTTTTGAGCCGCCCGCGACGACTTGGGAAAGCTGGTTACGAGTGAAGTCCTATTTCCGACTCGGTGTTCTTTGTGTCATCGCTCCGTGCCCTCTGTGGCCAAACTCCGATCCGTCCTCTCCATCCCCTTCCCGGCTCGACGCGCCCCGCCCCATCCTGCATCCACTCCAGCCGCCGGTTTCCACCCCTCTCCCCGCCGCGCCGCACCCCACCCGACTTCGCCATGCCCGCCCGCCGTTCTTCCCGCCGCCGCCCCACTGCCACCCTGCGGTCGCGCCCCTGCACGGGCTCGACCCTGGCGCGGATCGTCGCCCTGCACCGCCGTTTGAGCAACGAGCAGCGTGTCACCGCCGTCTCCCTCGCGCGGGAATTTGAAGTCTCCTCGCGCACGATTCGCCGCGACATCGAGCTGATGCGCGACCAGATCGGCGTGCCGATCGCGTGGGATGCGCCCACCGCGAGTTGGTATTACACCCAGCCCTGCGATTTTCTGCCGCTGCTCCGCATCAATGCCGACGAAGCCGTGGCGCTCGCGCTCGCCGGCCGCACGTTTTCCGCGTGGCACGGCACCCCGCTCGGCCGGGCGCTGCTCGGTGCGTTGAAGAAAATCGCCGCGGTCGTCGGCGACTCCGTTTCGATCCCGGCCGACACGCTCGACGACTTTGGCGCCGCGCCCGCCGACGATTGCGCGGCGACCGAGCAGCGGCATTTCGCCACGCTGCTCGAGGCCCGGGAGCGCCGGCGCGAATTGCGCATTACCTACCTCAAAGCCGGCGACGCCGCGCCACAACCCCGCACGATTCATCCCCTTCATTTGGCGTATCGCGAACAGCGCTGGCTGTTGATCGCGCACGACGTGGATCGCGGCCAGATCCGCACCTTCATCCTCGGCCGGATCCACGCGCTGGAGCCGAGCGGTGCCCACTTCCAGCCGCCCGCCGGCTTCGATGCCGCGCACTACCTGAGCGGCAGCCTCGGCCGTTTCGCCGGTGGAAAAGAATACGACGTGCGCATCGCGCTCGACGCGACCGCCGCCTTCTACGCGAAGGAACGGCCCTGGCATCCTTCCCAAGCGCTCACCGCTCTCCCCGACGGCCGCACCGAGATTCGCCTGAGATTGAACAACCTGATCGACATCGAAAACGCCGTCCTCCGGTGCGGCCCGCGCGCCGAGGTGCTCGCGCCCCCGGAGCTGCGCGAGCGCGTAAAAACCGCCGCCGCCGCGATGGTGGCGCTCTATCAAAGCGGAGCTGTCGTATAATCCGGGCTGACAGAGAGAGTTTTTTAACCGCTAATCTGCGCTCATGGCCGCTAATTCTGAGTCGCAAAATTCGGTCGGTGAGAACGATGTTTCGCCCAGCGACGATTAGCGCCGATCAGCAATCTTTAGCGAACTTCTCGGCTTCGCGCTTAATTTCCCCAACCGGTAGATCCACCGATTTCGGGCAGCCACGAGGATTGAAAGCCACACGGACGTCACCAGAACCATTCAGGTCTAAGCGTAAGAACGCTTGGCATCATTCAGGAAAAACCAGAGGTTCAAGCATGCCTCAACAATTTGACCTTTGGATCGGCGAAACCTTCCAAACGCACGATCCGGCGACACCAATCGTTGGCTTGGATATCGCAGCCACCTTCCCCGTTACGGTGAACTGGAACGCCGCGGGCACAGGGCTGACTGATGCCGGGGTTACATTCGGGGCGGCGCAGTGGCAAGTCGGTCCAGGGCCATTCACCATCTACAACGCCATCGGCTTTGCACTGCCGCCAATCGGTCGAGTGGTATGGACAGTCGAGACTCACGTCCTGACGAAGACGGAGAAAGACACACCGGGAAATCGAACTCGCCTGGCTGTCACGCCACTCGTCCAACTCGTGCGAGGCATCACTATGACGGATGGGACGCCATCGTCTCACGGCGTCGTTTACTCTGCGTCAACAACAGTGCGGGGCGCGTGGGCCGCTGTTTAGGCCGTGCTCGGCGGCCAATCTTCCGGCGTCTGAGTCCGCCTGCTGCACCTTCCTCAGTGGCTTGCGAGCAATTCCAGCCAGCGGTGGTCCACGACGTTCTTGTCGGGCGGGAAGGGGTGCGTCGGGCATGAAGGTTAAGTGGGCCGAATTTTCAATGTCGGCGAGCGGCACCGCGAATCGCTGGTAGTCGTCCTTCTTGTCGAAGAGAATCAAACCTTCGAGGCCTAACCCTCTGCGCGGAACGTTGGAATCCAGACGTAGGTTTGCGTGTGCCTGTTTGGGTCGTGAGACCGAGCAGCGTTTTTCGAAGAAAATCAAACATTCGAGGGCTGACCGACCCGGCTGCCGCTGGACAGCCCAAGCGTGTGCGACCTAAACTCGCTGCGTGGGACTCTTGACCTTCAGCCTCAACGTCACCCTGGACGGCTGCGTCGACCACCAGGAGGGGATCGCCGACGACGAGACGCACGCCTTCTTCACCCGTCTCATGGATGAGAGCGGGGCGATGCTGTGGGGCCGCGTCACCTACGAGATGATGGAGAGTTACTGGCCGGCAGTCGCCCGCGGCGACGAGGAATCACCACCAGCGATGCGCGAGTGGGCGGTAAAGCTGGAGGCCAAGCCGAAGTTCGTGGTGTCGTCCACGCGAACGGATTTCCCCTGGGCCAACAGCCACCACCTCTCCGGCGACCTGCGCACGGCCGTGCAGAAGCTCAAGGACGCGACTCCGGCGGGCGTGCTTCTCGGTAGCGGCAAACTCGCTGCCGAACTGGACCGGCTGGATCTGATCGATGAGTTCAAGTTTCTCGTCCATCCGAGGATCGCCGGTCACGGCCCGACCCTTTACCAAGGCGGGCTCTCGAGCACACGTCGGCTCGATCTGGTCTCGGCGAAGTCGCTCCGCAACGGCGCGGTCGCCCTGCACTACCGGCGCGCCGGCTGATCAAAGTCTCCTTCGCGCCCCCGTCGTTTTGGTTGCGCACTTTCGAGTTGGTCCTTCATGGTCGCCCGCACCCCTATGAAAAAATCCCCTCGTGTAGACGTTGCGCTTTGCGCTGTCGTCTTTGGCCTAGGCGCGTTTTCGACTCCCCTCGCTGCGGCGGCTGCTTCGGCCGCCCAGCCTTATAAAGTTATCACCACGACGCAAATTCCGGCCACCGGCGGAATCGACTACGTCACGGCGGACAGCCTGAATCGCCGCGTTTACGTTTCGTGTGGAAGCATCGTCAATGTGTTCGACCTCGATACCTACAAGCTCGTGGGAACATTGCCCAATGCTTCAGGGCATGGGGTCGCCATCGACCCGGAAAACCACACCGGCGTGGTTTCGGGAAACCCCGCGACTTTTTTCAATACGCAGACGCTTCAGCCGATCAAAACGATCCCGGCACCCGGGGCGGATGGATATATCTTCGATCCGCTGACTCACCACTTCGTGATCGGGAGCCATCGCGCCCCCAATCTCCTCGTTGTCGACTCCAAGGATGGCTCGGTCGTCGGCACGATCGACGCCATCGCTCCCGGCGGAGTTAATGCGGCCGTCGAGCAGGGCGTGTCGGACGGAGAGGGCCATCTCTATTTTGACGTGGCGAACATGCACCACATCGCGGTGATCGATGCAAAAACACTCACGGTGACCGGGCATTTTGACTTGGGAGAGAAGGGCAACGGTCCGGCAGGGTTGGCGATCGATATTAAAAACCATCTTCTGTTCGCCATGTGCAGGGGTGGAAATGGCGGGACGCCGACGTGCGTCATCCTCAGCTCGATCGACGGCAAAATCGTCACCACTTTGGCGCTCGCCGGCAGCAGCGACGGCGGCGGCTTCAATCCTCACACGATGGAGGCGTTCAGTTCCCACGGCAACGGCACGCTGAGTGTCATCAAGGAAATCAGCCCGACAGAATTTGCGTTGACGGAAGTGGTGCAAACCAAGTCGGGCGGGAAAACCTGCGCGGTGGATACCAAGGCGGATCGCATCATCGTGATTACGCGGGAGGCGGTGCCCACGGTGGCGGCGGATGCACCGGCCGCAGCGCCAGCGACTGCTCCGGCTGCAGTTCCTGCGGCCCCCGAGCCAGGCACGACCGCGGGGGCGGTTGCCGTTTCGCCCGCCGCCCCAAGGGGTGCGGGACCTGGCGGCCGGGGTAACACCGGGCCGCAGCTTTTGGATGTGATGTTCATCGGCCGATAGTTTTGCGCCGGAATGCCGGCTCCGGACTGGGCCAATCCGCAACGCCTTCCAGCATTCAACTCCCCTGCTCCGCTATGGCCACGATTCCGAAGCGTGTCGAAGATCGGCTGGTTGCCCGTGTTTCCCTGTCGATATTCGCCCCATGACCCCATTCGGGCCGCTTCACAATTGTCCCATGAAATCATCGCTCCTCGAAGTCGGCACCGCATCAGTTCTCGCGCGCGGGATATTTGCGCTTGCCCTGTCAGTTAGTGTAATTTCCGGTCGCGCCGCATCCTCTTCTGGTGGCACGAGTGTCGCACTCGATCACCACCCAGAAGTTCTGGGCATCGTCGATTTAGGAAGCGAAGTCACACAATCCGCGAAAGGCCCGATGCGATTCGTCGGGAGAATCGTGGACGCAGTTAAGCGCGAATCGGCCGAGGGTTGCCGCATCGCCTTCGCGATCACGAACAGCCCACACGCACCGAATCTCCATGTCTTAGTCGATGGAAAGCTCGTGGCCGGCTTTGATGACGTCGCGTGGCATAGCCTCACGTTCAGTTCCGACGGGAAGCACTTTGCGTTCGTAGCCAATCGGGACGGAAAACAAATATGCATGCGCGACGGGAAACCCGGACGGGCGTATGTGAAGATTGGCCGAATGGGGTCCGACGCTGGGAGCCCGCTAATATTCAGTCCGGATGGCCAACACTTAGCCTTCAGCGCTCTAGATCAGGGAAAGTGGCACGTCGTTTTAGACGAAGTAGCAGGCCCGGAGTTTGACGATGTGGGAGGCGGCATGCTGACGAAATATCGGAAGCCTTCGCCAAATGAACCTCCACAATGGAGGGCTGAAACCTTCGGCGCTGGTGATTGTCCGCAGTTCTCGGTCGATAGTCGGCATTTCCTTCTACCTGGCCCAGCGCAAAAGTCCCGAAGGCCTGCGCTACACCATGGTGCTTGATGGTAAACCTGGCCCGGAATTTCAGTTTTTTGGGGGAGCCCACCTCTGTCCAAACGGAGAAGTGGCGTACGTGGGGCTCAACGGATTCAACGCGCAGGTGGTATTCAATGGGGTGCCGGAAATCGAGCAAGGTGGGTCCGAATTGATCTTTAACGCCGACGGGAAACGGCACGCCTACATCGCAGGCAGAGCCCGAAGCGGAGCGCTTTCCGTTGTGGTGGACGGGAAGCAAAGCGAACGCTTCAACACAATCGACCACCTACAATTCAGCCCGGATGGGCACCACGTTTCTTTCAATACGTACTTGGACGAATCAGGTTATCGAGTGGTCGTGGATGGCGCTCTAATTCCACCCGTTGACGGTTTTCGAATCAGTCGGGTGTATTTCAGCGGAGATGGGCAGCGAACTGTGTTTTTGGGCGAGAAGAGCCGAGATCCGGTCGGCGACAAAGCGCTCATTGAGAACGGAAAGGTCGTCGCCACGTTCCCATCGAGTTATTGGGTATTTGTCAGCCCCGACTGCCGACGTGTCGCTTACAGTAAGGTCACAGCTAACCGTGGCATACAGGTGGTGCTCGACGGCATTGCGCACCCGGAGATGGCGTCGATCGATTTCGAAAAGGTGAGGTTCAGTGCTGTTAGCCGCCATTTCAGCTACGTGGGCCAAGATAACCAGCAGCGTTGGAGTGTGGTCGTAGATGGCGCTGCAGGTCCTAAACTCGATTCTCTGGCTGTTAATCATCCGGTCTTCAGCCCTGCTGGAGATGGGTATGCATATGCGGGGAAAGTCGGGGCGGAGTGGGTCGTGATTACGAATGGCGTCATCGGACCGAAACTCACCGCTCTTACTCTTGAATCGCTGACGTTCAGCCCAGATGGCCGGCAGGCGGCGTACATAGGGAAAATCGGCAACGCAGAAAACGTCGTGCACTCCACAAGATCTGGCCCGAATTTCGCCGCAATCCGCCCCGGATCGGTGGCTTTTAGTCCAGACTCTAAACACCTTGCTTACGTCGCCTCCAATGACGACGAGAATGGTCGCGGTAAAAAGATCAAAAAATGGCGAGTTATCGTTGACGGAGTTTCTGGACCAGACTTCTCGGAGATTGGCCCGAGGCATGTGATCTACAGTTCTGACAGCCGCCATTGGGGATACATAGCGCGCCAAGAACGTCACGAGATGTTCGTGATAGATGGTATCGAGGGCCCACGTTTTTCGAGTATTGAAGCAGGACCGATCGAGTGTAGCGACGGCCGACTAGAGTACATGGGCTTCGACGGCGACGGCGACAAACGAAAGCTCGTGCGGGTAAAAGTAAAAGGCTTCGGCCCGGCCGGGCTCTAATATTGCGGCAATCGCGTACGTGTGGGCTCTCAAGGTTCGACTTGTTGTCGCTCGCGCGAGGTCGCACTCCGCCTTCGATTGAAGGATTCGCATCCACGTCCTCAGCGACGCCCGTCAATTGTCCCACCGAGAATCCTGCCAGCGAATTTCACACCCGAACAGCTCGGAGAGCGCCCTCGAAGAGGTCAGGTTGAGCCTCCACCCGAATTGACGCACGCAGGAATGGGCCCGGAAGGAGGGAATCGCACGAAGACTCGGTTGCAGGAGTCGTCTGCGGGCGAAGCCGCTGCAGGGCGAAATGGGTAGTAGCGGGAGGCGTGGGAGTTTGGAAGAGCGGTGGCCACTGCCGAAGCGGGCTGCGGGGCACTCAAAAGCTCCGACGGAGTATGAGCACTCGATTTCCGGCGACCCGTTTGAGCAAAACGCGCACCTAATCGAGGGGAGGCGTGTACGTGGAACTCCTCTCTCTCCGGCCGCTCAAAAGTCGACGGGCGTGCGGGCGTTTATGACAGGGTTTGGTCGCCCGGAGTGAAAACAGGCGGTCGGAGGGATTGAAACCTGATCGAAGATCGGATTCGTTCGCCCGTCCCCCACGCCTTCCAGCATTCAACTCCGCTGCTCTGCTATGGCCACGATTCCGAAGCGTGTCGAAGACCGGCTTGTTGCCGGCAGCGATCGCGCATTTTTCACGAGCCAGGGTAAACGGTAAAGCCTGAGGCTCCCCCGAATTGACGGACACGGGAATGGGCCCAGAAGGAAGGAAACCCATGAAGACCCAGTTGCAGAGACCATCCGCGGGCAAAGCCCGCTATAGTTTGGAATATAAGCGAGAGGCCTTGGAGCATTGGAAGAGCAGTGGCCGCAGCGCGGCCAAGGTGGCGGCGGAACTCGGAATCCGGGCGCCCCTGCTCTACCGCTGGGCGCGTCAGTTCCGGCTGGCGGTCCAGCAGGGCCGCCAGCCGGAACTGAAAATCGACGTGAGCGTGATGGAGGCGGAGATCCGACGCTTGACCGAGGAGAACGCAAAGCTCTTGGAGCAGCGTGAAGTCCTAAAAAAATCCCTGGGCATCCTCTCCGAAGCGCCGCCGAGCGGTATGCCCAAATCGAGCAGATGAGCGGCCGGTATAAATTGAAGCGGTTGTGCGAGGCCCTGCTCGTTTCACGCAGCGGTTACTACGACTGGCAGCGCCGGCGGCACTCGCCGGGACCCCGGGAGCGGGAAAACCGTGCGCTGCGGCAGCGTCTCCGCGAGGAGTTTATCCGCAGCCGGCAAACCTACGGCAGCCCGCGGCTGACCCGCGTGCTCCAGGGCGCGGCGAGTTGCAACCGGGTCGCCCGGCTCATGCGCGAAGAGCGGTTGTGCGCTCGGCAGCGCTCCAAGTATCGGGTCGCGACGACCGACAGCCGCCACGGCGATCCGATCGCGCCGAACCGGTTGCAGCGGCTCGTGCCGCAGCAACGCGACCAAGTGTGGGTGACCGATGCGACGTGCATCCTCACCGGCCAAGGCTGGCTCTACGTCGTGGCCTTGTTGGATGTCTACACGCGCCGAATCGTCGGCTGGTCGATGGGCGAGAGCCTCGACACGCCGCTCACGATCCGAGCGCTGCAGATGGCCATCGCGCAGCGTCGGCCACAGCCAAAGCTCATCGTCCACTCCGACCGCGGCAGCCAGTTTGCCGCCGCGGCGTATCGCCAGGTCCTCGCCGCCCACCAGCTCGTCCCTTCGATGAGCCGCAAAGGAAACTGCTACGACAACGCCTTCATCGAGTCGTTCTGGAGCAGCCTCAAATACGAGGTCGCCTACCATCGCCGCTTCGCGACCCGCACGGAAGCGCGCGCCGCCGTCTTCGATTATATCGAAGCGTTTTATAATCGCACGAGACTCCACTCGAGTCTCGGCTATGTCAGCCCCGTCACGTTCGAAAACCAAATAAACTAAACCAAAATTAGCCCGTTCCACGTGTCCGTGAAATCGGGGGAAGCCCAA
>JANYBX010000537.1 GCA_025360615.1 Opitutia bacterium | reverse complement strand
GCCAGTTCGTTCACGGGTTCTTGGATTGTGCCCGCCTTGGCGCGCGCCGGCCACGAAGTCACCGTCGTCTTCACCCGTCGCGGCCCGGAGGCTTACGGCGGATTGCGCCGGCAACGCGTCGAACACGTGCTGCCGTTTGCGCGCGCAGTGTGGGCGGTCGAGTCCGGCGACGATCAATTCATCCAACTCTGCCGGGACCAGGGCCCGTGGGATTTGCTCTGTCTCCATGGCGCGGAGGTTGGCGATTACAAGGCGGCCGATTTCGACTGGCGCCGCGCGCTGGCGAAAAACACGCGCGGCTACGCCGAGATGTTCGCGGCGTTTTCCGCTGCTGGCGGGCACGCGGTCGTGCTGACCGGAAGTTATTTTGAAGCCGATGAGGGAAATCCCGGCGGACCATCCGAGGCGGTTTCTCCCTACGGACTTTCCAAAACGCTGACGTGGCACGTCTGCCGTCACGAGTGTCTGCGCGCCGGCCTGGCGCTCGGAAAATTTGTGATTCCCAACCCGGTCGGCCCATTCGAGGAGCCCAAGCTCGTGGCTGCTCTCGCGCGCGAATGGCAGGAAGGCGGCGTCCCGCGTCTTCACACACCTCTCGATGTCTGCGACCACCTGCCCGTTCCCATGCTGGCCTCCGATTATGCCGATTTTGTCGCGACGATGTGCTGCGCCGGCGCGGGTGCGATCTCCTATCGCCGCCCGAGTGGCTGGGTGGAGTCCGTGGAGGCTTTCAGCCGCCGCGTGGCTCGGGAGTTTGGCCGGCTTTCCGGTGCGTCGTATGCCGTCGCTTCCGATCCGAAAAAAAATACGGCCGCGCCTGTCGTGCGACGCAACTCCGCCCACGGAGCCTTCGTTTTTCCCGCCGAGGTCGAAAGCGCCTTCTGGCGCGAGTGGCTGGACTTTTATTTTTCCCCGGTACCCGCGTCATGAAACTTACCCTCGAACACGATAAATTCCTGCTCATCGCCGGCGCGCTCGAAGCGGAGCGGGCGCTGCGCGAGTGCGCGGAGGTGATCGTGGATGAGCAGGCCCTGCGGATTAATTTTTCGGAAGCGGCCGATCCGGCGATCCAACTTTCCATTTTGCTGCCCGTCTGGAATCCCGACCGGCGCCAGTTCCAGCGCTGCCTCGATAGCATCAAGGCGGCGGACCTCGCCGGCATTTCCCACGAAATCCTCGTGAGCGACAACGCCTCCGAAAACGAAAACGTGCGCGAGTGCCTCGCTGCGGCCGGACTCGCGAACGTGCGGCACCACCGCCAGCCCGCGAACATCGGCGGCTTTCCCAATTTCAACTGGTGCATCGGCGCGTCACGCGGGCGCTGGCTCCACCTGATGAGCCACGACGATTGGATCGCGCCGGCATTTTATCGAAACCTGCTGCGCGGCCCGGCCGCCGCATCGAACACCGAGCTGCGGTTTTGCCGCGCCACGATTCACGATGAAACCACGGGCGGCAGCGGGCTCATGTTCGACGAGGCGAAAGCGGAGGGGCTGCTTCCCGAATTTATGGAACGTCAGGCGTGCTCGCAGCGGATTCAGCTCGTCGGAGCGATTTTTTCGCGGAAGGCGGCGGAGGCGATCGGCGGGTTCGATCCGGTGCTCGGACCGGGCGCGGATTGGGAATATTGGGCCAGGCTCGGAAGCCGTTTTCCCGTTTACTATCATCCCGCGCAACTCGCCACCTACGTCTTGCACCAAGCCTCGTGGACGAACCGCGAGGGCAATGGCGAAGACGCCGAGTCCTTCCGCAAGCTGCGCCGAATTTTGCAGCGCATTCTCCGGCATCTCCCGCCCGAACGCCGCCGCGCGGGCGCCGGTGGATTCATGATGAACATGCTTCAGCGTCTCGTGGGCATCGCCGTCCGAAATAAAAAAACCGGCCGCATCAGGCAAAACCGCGCGGTCGCCGAGGCGCTGCTCCCCTCTTCCGCGGATGCCGGGCTCCTGCCCGACATCGAACTCGTCCTCGCCAGCCTCAACTAAACCATGACTCCCATGATCAGTGTCGTCATGCCCATCGCGTATGATTTCCGGTATTCCTACCGCTCGCTGGAAAAAATCTACGACATCGCCGACGAGGTGATCCTCGGCCTCGACCGCGACCGGATCAGCTGGTCCGGCAAGCCGTTCGATTTCGACGCGGACGAGTTTCGGGCGACAGTCGAGGCCATCGACCGGCGGAAAATCATTCGCATCGTCGAGGACGATTTTCACTCGGCGGGCAGCCCGATGGGCAACGATGTCTCCGAGCGAAACAAACTTTCCGCCCACTGCCACCCGGGAAACTGGATCATCCAAATCGACTCCGACGAACAGGCGATCAACGCGAAGGATTTTCGCGCGTGGCTCACGCGTGCCGACCGGAACCAAGATGTGCAGGCGAAATGGATCACCGTCTTCAAGACCTTCGGCGACAAATGTCTCGTCGCGAACGAACCGGATTTGAAGGTCAGCGTCGGCACCACTACGCCGGGAATCTACCGCGACGCGCGCGAGACGAACCGGCCCAAGGTCGTTTCCAATCTGCTGCTGCTGCATTTCTCGTGGGGACGGAACCGCGAGGAGCTCGCGCAAAAACTCACCAACTGGAGCCACTCGGCCGACTTCGACACGACCAAGCTGCTCGCGCTGTGGGACAGCGTCACCTTGGAGAACTACGGGCAGTTTCGGAATTTTCATCCGCTCTATCCGCCGCTCTGGAGCAAGCTCTCGTTGATCACGCTTCGCGCCGACCAGCAGATCAACGCCCTCGTGGCCCACTCCTGAACCCGCCTCCGCCGTGACCTTTCTCCTCCCATGAAAATCGCGATCCACAGCCATCAACTCGACCAGCGTGGCACCGGCAAGGTGCCGTGCGATTATGCGCGGGGTCTGCGCGCGCACACGGGACACGAGGTGGTGATCGTCACCTCCAGCCTGAGTCCCAACGAAAGCCTGCCGCGCGTCGCGAAGGAATTCCAGGTGCTCACCTACGACCGGAAGGTCGACGTCAATCCCGCCGGCGAAGTGCGCGCGGCGATCGAGCAGTTGGTGAAGCGCGAGAAGATCGATTTCATGCACTTCATCAAATACGGGCATGACGACCAGATCACGCCGCAGAACTGCCGCACGGGCACGCATTGCGTCTTCATCATGGCGCAGCCGCATGGCGATGTTTACGCCGGGGTCTCGGCCACGCTGGCGAAAAAATTCGGCCAGTCGCTGTTTGTGCCGCACATTATCAAATCCGTCCCGCCCGCGCAGGACATGCGGAAAAAACTCGGCCTCCCGGCGAACGCTTTCGTCGTCGGTCGCCACGGCGGATTCGACAGTTTTGACATTCCCTTCGTGCACACCGCGGTGCGCGAGGCCCTCGCCCGGCGCCCGGACCTCCATTTTGTTTTTCTTTCGACGAAGCCGTTCGTCGAGCACGAGCGCGTCATCCACCTCCCCTGGGTGGAGACGGACCAGGAGAAGGCCGACATCATCCACGGCTGCGATGCCATGCTCCACGCGCGCATGATGGGCGAAACTTTCGGCCTCGCGGTCGGGGAATTCTCCGCGGCGAACAAGCCCGTGATCACCTGGAGCGGCCGCGGCCACGCCGGCTACGACAGGGCCCACCTCGATATTCTCGGCAGCAAGGCGATGCAGTATCATCAGCAGGCCGATCTCGTGAACATCCTGCTCAAGCTCGACCGGAAATTCACCACGTCGCTCAACTGGGATGTTTACACGCAGCGTTTCAGCGAGGCCGCCGTCACCCGCCAGTATCAGGAAGTTTTCCTCTCGGCCGCGGCGACTCCGACGCCCCCGGTCCGACCCGTCAGCGCCACCCACCGTCCGTCGCCCGCAATCCAACCCCTCACGCCACCGGCGAAAAATGACATGAACTATTTCCAACACTTGCTGCTCAGACTGCGCGCCCGGGGAATCACGCCCACGGGCTTTATCGACGCGGGCGCCCACTACGGCGAAACGAACGAGATCATCCGGATGATTTACCCGGGTGTCCGCGTCGTCTCCTTTGAGGCCAATCCCAACTGCGAAAAAATCCTGGCCCAAAAGGGCATCGAATACCGGATTGGCCTGCTCGGCAGTGAGTCGTCGGAGAAAGTCCCCTTCTACACCAATCCCGATGACGCGACATCGACGGGGTGTTCCATCTTCCGGGAGAACTCGAAGTTTTTCAGCAATGCCCGGGTCGTCGAGCTGCCGATGCACCGGTTGGACGACGTCGTGCCGATCAATGCCAAATTCGATTTTCTGAAGATGGATGTCCAGGGCGCTGAACTGCGCATCCTGGACGGCGCGGAAAAACTTTTGCCCGCGATCAAGTGGATCTTCCTGGAAGTATCCTTCGCCGACTGCAATCACGGCGCCCCGCTCTTTGGGGAAGTCTTCGATTACCTTCGGGGCAAAGGCTTCCAGATTTCCGATCTTTGCGAGCCCACGTGGGTGGAGAACCAGCTTTTGCAGTGTAATTTTCTCTTCGAGAGAAGCGCCGGGAAGTAACCGCCGCCCCTCGGCGTTTCACCGAAACTCCGTCCACTCGCTCGACGCATACTGCTCCACGAGCGCGCCCATTTCATCCTCGTTAAACTCCGGCCACGGTGTCGCGACCGCTTCCGCGCCGAGCGCCAGCGCGAGTTCCGCGGTGAACATTCCGCCAAAAATTTCCCAGTCCACCGGTGCGTGGTTTGCGCCGCCGCGCGCCGCCGGTCGCCAGATTGAGCCCTGAAACAACAGCCCGTGCTTGTTTCGTTTTTGGGCCGCGCCGGCGATCTTCGCGCCGCTCTCCGTCTGCACGACATCGTAAAGCTCCGCTCGCTGAAAACACACGCCGGCCGGCCCGCACGCCGCCGCGCCTTCCGGCGGCGGCTCGCAGCTTGCCTTGGCCTCGGCTGGCACGCCCTGCGCGCGCAGCGCCGCGGCGAGACACTCGTGCACCACGCGGTAGCTCTGGGTCGCGCGCAGTTCCTCCAGCGCATGGCCGCGGGGGATCACCAGCGCGTAAGTCCAGTCTTCGCGATGATCGACCACGCCGCCGCCCGTCGCTCGCCGGCACAATTCGCCGGGCGTGTCAGCCGGCAACTGCCCGCGCACGAAGGCGATTTTCTGGCTGTAGCCAAACGTCCAGGCCGGCCCGCGCCAGTCGTAGTGGCGGAAGCGCGCCGCCCCGGGCTGGGGGTAGCGTTGCAGCAGGAGAAAATCCGCCGCCATGTTTTC
>JANYBX010000503.1 GCA_025360615.1 Opitutia bacterium | reverse complement strand
GCAGCCAACGCTTCAATATTACTTGGCCATGGGCCTAATTCATTATTCACAACACGCCAAGGGCCTAAGGAATATTGAACATTGACAGGGGAGGCATCTGAAGTAGATAGTATTCCTGCTAAGAACAGGTTGATATGTACCGAGAAAATAGACGCGGATCGTTTTCATGTGCCAAGGACGACCAGATTGAGCACCCGGCACAACAGCCCGCGTCTACTGAAAAAAGTGTAGGACAATTCGTCCCGCGTGCGATTCCGTTGGCGCGAATCCTCGGCTCCGATCAGCCGGTTTTTTTGGCGTAAATCAGCCGCGCATTTTTTCATAGACGCAAGGCCCTAAGGACTTCCTTGGGTTCGCGGACCGATCCAACGGCTACCGTAAAAACGGTAGGCGCGCGGCCTCGCCGCGTCAGCCTGCTTTGCGAGTCTCGTGGGCGACGAGCATGTCTTCGACGGCCCCGAGAATCTTCTGTTGCCGGTCGCGCGGCAACGCGCTGACGCGGTCGAAAACCGACTTGGCCTTGCCGACTGGCCCGGTGCCGCGCGCCTTGGTCGCGGCGACGCCGAGAATCTCCTGGTGCGTGCAGCCGAGCGCGGAGGCCACGGCGTCAATCTGCGCGGGCTTGAGCGCCACGGCGCGGCGCTCCCAGTAGGCGACGGTCTTTTGATTGGAGCCGACTTTGTCGGCGAGCTGCTCTTGCGAGAGGCCCGCGCGTTCGCGCAAGGCGGCGACGCGTTCGCCGAGCGGGCTGCGTTTCGTTTTGGCCGGTCTTCCTGTGGGCATGGCAGGATTATACAGGCCGAACGGCGTTTTTACTAAAATGGCTTGCATAGTTACTAAATAAGCTAGTAACGCTCCCGCATGTCAAAACCACAAAGAAGGCGCTTGACGCGCTTCCGCTGGGGGAGGGCCGCACGATGCCGATGATCCCCGACGACGAGATCGAGAAAATCAAACGCGAGTCCGACCTCGCCGCCGTCGTCCGCTCGCGCGGCGTCGCGCTGAAGCCCCAGGGCGCGGACTTGGTCGGGCTCTGCCCGTTCCACGAAGACAAAAACCCGAGCCTGCACGTCACGCCCGCGAAGCGCCTCTGGCGCTGTGTCTCGTGTCAGGCGACGGGCAACGTGATCCAGTTCGTGCAGAAGTTCGACGGGGTCTCGTTCCGACACGCCTGCGAACTCTTGAAGAGCGGCCAACTCTCCGCGCTGTCCGGGCCGAGCGCGGGCGCGCCGCTCAAAAAATCCACGGTGCCGAAACTCGCTTCGCCGCTCGCAGCCGACGCCGACGACCAAGCCGCGCTCCGCCAAGTCCTCGATTATTATCACGAGCGTTTGAAGGAGAACCCGGCCGCGCTCGCCTACTTAAAAAAGCGCGGCATCGCGGCCGACGCCGTGGCCGCGTTCAAGCTTGGCTTTGTCGATCGCACCCTCGGCTTGCGGCTGCCGAACAAGAACCGGGTGGAGGGCGCGGCGCTGCGCGAGCGCTTGCAGCGGCTCGGCCTGATGCGCGACACCGGGCACGAGCACTTGCGAGGGAGAATCGTCTTTCCGGTCGTAGCAGAGAGTGGCGAGATCGGCACGGTTTACGGCCGCGCCATCGACGATGGCGGCAAGCACGAGCGGCATCTGTTTCTCCCCGGCCCGCAACGCGGCGTCTTCAACCCGGCCGCGCTGCGCTCGGCCGAAGTGATCGTCACCGAGGGCATCATCGACGCGCTGACGTTCTGGAGCGCGGGGTTTAAGCACGTCACGACGAGCTACAGCGCGAAGGCGTTGCCGGAGGAATTACTCGCGGCGCTCCTCGCGGCGAAGGTGCGGCGCGTGTTCATCGCCTTCGACCGCGACAAGGCGGGAGACGACGGCGTGGCCGAGGTCGCGGCGCAACTCGCGGCCCACGGCGTCGAGTGCTTCCGCGTTTTGTTTCCGCACGGCCACGACGCCAACAGCTACGCTCTGGCCGTCACTCCCCCCGAGAAATCTCTCGGCGTCCTGCTCCGTGCCGCCTTGCCGATGGGTGAACGGCGTGCAAAGCCTGCGGTGTCTTCGTCGCCCGTCGCGCCCGCGCCTTCTTCTTTAGCTGCTAAAGCAGCTCCGGAAGCTGCTCCGGTTGCGCCCGCACCCGAGGAGAAATCCACGCCCAGCGAGGCGGCTGGAGAAGAAAAACCGGTTGCAGTTAATGCCGTCGAAATCCTCAAGCACGACGCGGAGGAAACCGTCCTCGGGCTCGGCGAGCGCACGTGGACGGCGCGCGGCCTCGCGAAAAACGCCGGGTTTGAAACGCTGAAGGTAACGCTGCGTGTCGCGTGCGCGGAGCGCTGGCACCTGGACCATCTCGATCTGTGCGTCGCGCGGCAGCGCGCCGCCTTCGTGGACGCGGCCGCGAGCGAAACGGCGCTCAGACCCGAACTCATCAAGCGCGATCTCGGGCACGTCCTGCGCACACTCGAGGAGTTGCACGCGGCGCGGCTCAAGGCGCAGGTGGCGCCGAAGCCGGACGGGCCGACACTCTCCGCGCCGGAGCGCGAGGCCGCGCTCGCGTTGCTGCGCGATCCGAAATTACTCGACCGCATCCTCGCGGATTTTGCCGCGTGCGGTGTCGTCGGTGAAGAGACGAACAAGCTCGTTGGCTATCTCGCGGCCGTCAGTCGCAAGCTCGATCATCCGCTCGCGATCATCGTGCAGAGCACGAGTGCCGCGGGAAAGTCGGCACTCATGGAGGCCGTGCTCGCGTTCGTGCCGCCGGAGGAGCGCGTCAAATACTCGGCGCTCACGGGGCAGGCGCTTTATTACCTCGGCGGCGAAACGTCTTTGAAGAACAAGATCCTCGCCATCGTGGAAGAGGAGGGCGCGGAAAAAGCCAGCTACGCGTTGAAGCTGCTGCAGTCCGAGGGCGAACTCTCCATCGCCTCGACCGGCAAAGACCCGCACACCGGCCGCATGGTGACGCAGGAATACCGCGTCGAGGGGCCGGTGATGATCTTCCTCACGACGACCGCGGTGGACATCGACGAGGAGCTCATGAACCGATGTCTCGTCCTCACGGTGGACGAGTCGCGCGAGCAGACGCGGCGCATCCACACGCAGCAACGCGCGCGCTACACGCTGGGCGGCATCCGTGCTTCCGAAGGCCGCGCGGCCGTGCTCGCGTTGCACCGCGCGGCGCAACGGCTGTTGCGGCCGCTGCGCGTGTTTAATCCCTACGCGGACGCCCTGACCTTCCTCGACGACAAGACGCGCACGCGGCGCGACCACACGAAATATCTGCAACTCATCGCGACCGTGGCCGTGCTGCACCAGCACCAGCGGGAAATCCGCGAGATCGACTGCGGCGGCGGCAAAACCGCGCCGTGCGTCGTCGCGACGCTCGACGACATCGCGGCGGCGAACCGCCTCGCGCACGAAGTCCTCGGCCGCTGCCTGGACGATATGCCGCCGCAGACGCGCCGCCTCCTCGCGCTGATCGAGCGCGAAGTCGCGACCCGCTGCGCGGCTGCGAAGATGGAGCGCGGCGATTGCCGCTTCACGCGCCGCCAGGTGCGCGAGGCCACGGGCTGGAGCAACACACAGTTGCACGTCCACCTCGCGCGCCTGGTCGAGCTGGAATACCTCCTCACGCACCGCGCCGACCACGGGCAGGGTTTCGTTTACGAGCTGGTTTACGACGGCGGCGGCAAGGACGGCGGGCGTTTTGTGTCCGGGCTGCTCGACGTGGAAAAACTCCGCGCGCAGGAGAAGGGCTGCGACTACGACGCGCGGCGTTCGGGGTTGGCGGAGGCTTTTTCGGGGTCGATTCGGGCCGGGTTCGGCCCGGCTTCGGGGCCGATTCCGCACGCTGAAAACGCCGGTTCCTCCTCTGGGAGCGCGCCGAAAAAACGCGCCGACGACGAAAACGCACGCCCACGGTCCGGCGAAAACGACGCCGCGGCATAGTTTTTTTCCGCCATACCCATGCCGAAAAGAAAAGGCATCGAGGTGGCGCGCGCGATGCGCCACCGCAAGCAAGGCGGCTTCGCTGCCGTGCCCGACGGCTTCGATCGCAGCGATAAGGCCACGCTCGCGAGCTTGGTCGATCAATGGCTCGTCCGTCTCGAAACGCGTGCTTACTCGCCGCGCACCGTGACGGCGCGGACGTGGGCCTTGCGCGCGTTTTTAACGTGGGCCGAGCCGCGCGGGCTGCTGCGTCCCGCGCAGATCGACAAGATCGCGCTGGAGGGCTTCCAGCGTTCGCTGTGGGTGCATCGCAAAGACAACGGCCAGCCCTTCGCCGTCGCCACGCAGCGCAGCCACCTCGGCGCGGTGCAGGCGTTCTTCGCCTGGCTGTGCCGCGAGAATCTGTTGCCCGCCAATCCGGCCGCCGACCTCGACTTGCCGAGGAAGCCGCCGCGTTCGTTGCCGCGTGCTCTCTCGCTCGCCGAGGTCGAGCGCATCCTCGCGGTGCCCGACGTCTCCGATCCGCTCGGCGTGCGCGACCGCGCGATTTTGGAAACGCTCTACGGCACCGGCCTGCGCCGTCTGGAGTTGGTGAACCTCGACGTGGGCGACCTCGACCGCGCGCGCGGCGTCGTGCTCGTGCGCCGCGGCAAGGGCGGCAAGGACCGGCTGGCCCCAATGGGCGCACAGGCGCTCGCGTGGGTCCAGCGCTACCTTGAAACGTGCCGCCCGTTGCTGGAGGTGAGCGCGAGTGAAACGGCGCTCTTCCTCTCCGGCTACGGCGGACGGCTCAATCCGAACTACCTCGGCAACTGGGTCCGGAAAACCATCGACGCCGCGCAACTCGACAAGACCGGGAGCTGTCATCTCTTCCGCCACGCCTGTGCCACGCACCTTTTGGAAAACGGTGCGGACCTGCGCATGATCCAGGAGCTGCTGGGTCACGCGCGCCTCGACTCGACGCAGATTTACACCGCTGTCTCGATTGCCCAGCTCCGCGAAGTCCACGCGCGCTGTCACCCGAGAGGGCAGGCGAAGAGTGCGGCCGCAGCGTCCGCAGACTTGCCGCCGCAGGAGAAACCGACACCATGACTGCCATGAGCATGACCGTTGACCAGATCGTATCGGAAGCCCGGCAATTACCCCAAGACCTGCGCGCCGAACTGCTCGACCGACTCGGCGGCGCGATGCACGGCGACGACTCGCCCGAGGTGGCGGCCGAGTGGAATCAGCTCGCGCTGGATCGCATGGCGGCGGTCGAAAGCGGCCGCTCGCAGCTGCGGCCGGGCGAGGAAGTCATGGCCCGGATGCGTCAGATCATCGGCCGGTGAAACCTTGGTTTTTTGAAGAGGGCGCGGAGGAGGACTTTGCCCAGGCGCTCGCGTTTTACCGGGAGGAAAGCGAGGCCCTAGCCGGCCGGCTTTACGACGAAATCCACCGGCTGATTGCCGAGGTGTGCGCCGCCCCGCGCCTTTACCGCGTCGTCGCCAAACCCCTGCGGCGGCACTTTAGCGAGACCTTCCCTTACGCGATTCTCTACGTCGAAAAGCCCGATCACATCGCCATCTACGCGGTCGCCCACTTCAAGCGCCGCCCCGGCTACTGGCGCGAGCGTTTGCGCTGACGGCCGCATTGTTTCTTCCTTTAGCTGCTCTCAGCCGCCAGCCTCCCGCGCATGTTCCCGCCACCCCGCACGCCGCCAAACCGCGCTTCGCGCGCGGGCGTGCGCGGGTCAAAAATCGCGTCTGGAATTTTTTTCCGCACGGCTGAAACCCGTGTCGGGAAACTGCGGCGCAAGTTGCGGAAAGCGCGTCTAGTTGCGCGGCCTGCAGCTACGAAAAGCGTGTCGGGTGTGCGTTACTACGGCCTAAGATATTACAATCCAAGTATGGGACGGTGGCTATCCAGAGACCCGATCGGCGAAAACGGAGGAAGAAATTTATACGGATTCGTATCAAACAGTCCCCTTGTTTACTACGACGCACGAGGATTGGCCCTGACTCAATATACGCGCGACTTCACGCAGGATCCGTGGCTTGTTGAGGACTTAGGAAGAATATTTAGAAATGAAAGCAGGCGCGGGAGTGGCGCTGTTACTCAAAATGATTGGGCCGATCATCTGATTGTTGCGACTCAATCAGGCAAGCACGTTAAGATTGAAGGGGAACTTGAGATCCGTTTTATAGTGGATGTAAGATCCAGTCCAAGTAATACGGGTGTTGATGGACTTTCGATTCGGGAGCACGAATTCTTTCATGGTTACATTGCGAAAACATTTTGGAACGCAAATGCATCGTTGGTTAACAAATGGGAAGGTGACTACTGCTCAGAGGGGTGCGCTATAATGGCCGCCGATATTGCCAATCAAGCTCATTTGTATAATTTTTATCTAGAAGAGTCTGTGAATCACAAATTCGACGTAGATCAATACGGAAGCAACGAAAATGCTAGCTCAAGCGTAAGGGAAAGAAACGACGGCGCTTATGAGCGCTTCAGAGAACTGGCGTTTGTTGCGAAGCAAAGGCTTGATGAGAAAATCGATCGATTTAATTCTTCGAAGTGTTCTGCTCCTTCGAAATAATTCGTAAAATCGATTTATATAAATATATATTGTCTCTACGCATAAAGCGAACTATTGTTATACTGTTGCGTTTTAGCGTAGTCATCTATCAAGGCATTCAGCTCAAAATAAATGAAAAACACATTACTGGCGATGCTTTTGGCTTCCACACTAACCTCTATGGGCCTCTATATAAAGGAGAGAAACAAGCATTCTGAAGAGCTTGGGGCCCACTTTCCTTCCGCCGGCCAATTGCCTTCCGCCAATAATCTAAAAAATGATACCGATGGTCCTTTTGCGTGGAAGGACAAAAAGGACGTTCCTGATATTTATAGAGAAATATTTTCTCCTAGCTCTACTTTTTATAAAAGCGAAAGCGCGCGAGAAAAACTACCTTATAAAAAAATAGTTATCGAACGCTCCTCTGAAGATAGCGGATATCCAGCTTATATTTTAACTCTGCACAATTCTGGGCTTGCTGAGCTTCATTCGAATCAATGGGCAAAAAAACCAGGCGATTTTACTGGTCAAGTTGATATGAATACATTCGCCCGGCTTAACTACATCATGGA
>JANYBX010000467.1 GCA_025360615.1 Opitutia bacterium | reverse complement strand
GCGACGGTCCTCACCGGCCACGGCTGCTCGGCGCTGGTGGTCTCGGTCACATTCGGAATTCGAAGCACGTGACTTCGGTCGGGCGCGCCTCATTTTTTTCGCGGGGCTTTTTTGGCTCCGTCGATGAATTCGTTGGCCTTGAGCGCCTCGTCGTGGACCTCCTGGAAAGAAGGGATCTTGTCGTCCCATTCGAGGAGCGTGGCGGTCACGCCGCAGAGCTTCGTGGCGTGCGCGTAGAGTTTCCAGACGGGGTCGAGCACCGGGTGGTCGTGCGTATCGAGGATGTATTTCTCGAACTTGGTGTGACCGGCGACGTGCATCTGGCCGACGCGGTGGTGCGGCACGCCGTTCACGTAGTCGTAGGGGTTGAAATCGTGATTCTGCGCGGAGACGTAGATGTTGTTTACGTCGAGGAGAATTCCGCAGTCGGCGAGCTCGACGACTTCGGAGAGAAACTCCCACTCGGTCATCTCGGAAACGTGATACTCGGCATAGCTGCTCACGTTCTCCACGCAGATCGGCACTTCGAGATAGTCGCGCACCTGGCGGATTTTTTCGGCGGTGCGGCGGGCCGAGGCGAAGGTGTAGGGCATCGGCAGCAGGTCGTGCGTGTAGGTGCCGTCGACGCTGCCCCAGCAGAGGTGGTCGGAGAGCCACGGGGTCTTCGTGCGTTTCACGAGCGACTTCAGTTTTTTCAGGTGCGTGCGGTCCACCTTGTCGGCCGAGCCGAAATACATCGAGACGCCGTGCTGCACGACGCGGTATTGCTCCATGATCTCGTCGAGCACCTCGAGCGGGCGGCCGCCATCGACCATAAAATTTTCCGAGATGATTTCGAACCAGTCCACCGTCGGCTTTTGCTCGAGGATGTGCGCGTAGTGCGGCACGCGCAGGCCGATGCCGATGCCGTAGTCGGTCTGGCCGTTGAAACGATTGGCGGGCATGGAGAGTTAATCAAGCGGGCGGGAAACGTGCAAAAAAAAACGCGGCCGACGCATAAACGCCGGCCGCGTTGAGGAAAACCAATTAAGCCTTCGGCTTCTCGGTGGGAGCCGGCGTGGGCTTGGCCATCGCCGCGGCGCCGCAGCCACCCTTGCCCTTGCAGGAGTTCTTGCTCTTGCAGCCGTTGTCGCTGGCGCCGCAGCCGCCTTGGCCCTTGCAGGCGTTCTTGCCTTTGCACTCGTGCGAGGCAGCGGCGTCTTTCTTGGCGGTGTCGGCCGTGCCGGCTTTCGGGGTCGGCGTGGCGTCGGCGGCGTAAGTCTTGACGGCGAAGGCGCCGGCATAGAGGCCGGCGATGGCGGCGGATGTGATCAAGAGGCGGGTGGATTTATTCATGGGCGCTGAACTTGTCTGGACGTTATTTGGGTTATGACCGCGCAGCGAATGCATCTGCCGTCGCAGGCGGTCGTGGGTAGGAGTAACAACGGTGGGGATTATTCCCGGGATGCAGGAAAAAGCGCAAGCTCGTCGTCAGGCCCGCTCAGACCACGCGGTCGGTCATCGGTTCGCCACGTTCGAAAGCCGCGAGGTTTTTCAGGAAATGCCGCACGAGCATCTCGTCCTGGTCGTGCCGGCCGCCGGCGGTGTGCGGCGTGATGTAACAATTCGGCGTCGTCCACAATTCGTGCGCGGGCGGCAGCGGCTCCGGCTCGGTCACGTCGAGATAGGCGGCGGCGAGCCGGTGGTGGCGGAGTGCCTCGGCGAGCGCGGACTGGTCAACGGTGCTGCCGCGGCCGACGTTGTAGAATTTCGCGCCCGGCTTGCAGCACGCGAGCCGGCGGGCGTTGACGTAGCGGAGCGTGGCGTCGTTGGCCGGGAGAATGTTCACCACGTGATCGGCCAGCGGAAGGACGCGCGTGAGGTCGGTCTCTGGCACGATGCGCACGCCGAGTTCGCTGCGGGTCTGCCGGCGCAGCGCGTAGAGCGTCATGCCAAACGGCGCGAGCAGCTCCGTGAGCCGCCGGCCGATCGCGCCGTAGCCGAGCATGAGCACGGTCTGGCCGGTGAGCAGCCGCGAGTGGTAGCGGCGCTCCTCGTAGTGCCACGAGCGATCCACGAGCTGGTCGCGATGCGAGGGCAGCAGACTGCGGCCCAGCGCCAGCATCATCGCGAGCACGTGCTGCGCGCAGGGGTCCGCGAAGACGCCGGAGGCATTGGTGAATGCCGAGCCGCGCGCGCGAAACGCCTCCTTGAACGCGGGCGTATCGTAGCGCGTGTAGCCCGCCGTCGAAACTTCCACCCAACGCACATTCGCGTAGCGCAGGCAATCCGCCGGGTCCGGCTGCCCGAACGCGATGTCGGCCGCGGCGAGCGCGGGATCAGACTCGCCCTGGGCGAGGACGGAGGTGCTGGCCACCGTCGCCGTGACCAGCCGGTGCGCGCGCGTGCCCTCGTGGAGGAGACGGGTGACGTCGTCGGAAAACTTGGTGTTGGTCCAGATCGTCAGCGCCATGAAAATATTTCTTACACGAGCATCACCAGGAATGCGGCGGGAACTTTGCGTCCTTCGCGCTCTGGGGGTAAAAGGGATTCACTCTGTCTCCGAAAACTCGCACAGCGCGTGGACCTTCAGTCCCGCCGCGCGCAATTTCGCCGAGCCGCCGAGTTCCGGCAGATCGATCGCCGCCGCCACGCCCGCGACGTCCGCGCCGAGCTGGCGGAAAAGCTGCGCCGCCGCGAGCAACGTCCCGCCCGTCGCGATGAGATCGTCCACGATCAGGATGCGGTCGCCGGGTTTGCACGCGTCGGCGTGGATCTCGACGGTGGCGGAGCCGTATTCGAGCGCGTAATCGGCCGAGATGGTTTTGTGCGGCAGCTTGCCCTTCTTGCGCACGAGCACGAAAGGCTTGTGCAGTTGATGGGCGAGCGCGCCGCCGATGATGAAGCCGCGCGCATCGACGGCCGCGATGTGATCCACCTTGAGCTTCACGCAATCCGCCGCGAACGCCTCGACCATCACGCGAAACGCCTCGGGATCTTGAAAGAGCGTGGTCACATCGCGGAAGTTGACGCCCGGCTTCGGCCAGCCGCGCACGGTGCGGACACGGGCTTTCAAAAACAGGGCGACGGACGGCGGGGTCATGGGGAAAAACGTGCGATGAGGGACCCGCCCCCACTCCGCCGCAAGAAAAACGTGATGGTTGCCGTTGTCGCAGTTGCGATACGCGCGAAGTCCCGCGGGCTTGCTTTCGGCGCGACCGGTCGGCAACAGGAGCACACCCGTCGCATGCCCGCCGTAATGCTCCTCGTCCTGCTGCTTGTTGTGGCGCTGATTATCCTGCCGATCTGGATGATCGTCAAAATTCGTTCACTCGGTAGCGCGAGCGAAAGGTCGGACCGGCATATCAGTGACCTGAAACACGAACTGAACGAACTGCGCGACGAATTGCGGACCGCCGCCAAGGCCGGACCGCCGCCAACAAAGCCGACGGTGCCCGCAACGGCTTTCGTTCCCGTCGCTCCCATGGTTGCGGCCGCTCCGCCCTCACTTCCACCGGCGGTGGTGGTGCCGGTGATCGCACGGGCCATGCCTCCGCCCGCATCGGTCGCAAAGCCGGAAAGCGTTCCGGTCCTAGAGGCGATCGTGCCGCCCGTCGCTCCGCCACCTCCGCCACTGCTCCCGCCGAGGCTGGAGGACGAGTGGGCGCAGCTCACCCCGAATCCCGTTGTGATCCGCCGGGCTCCAGCGCCGACTCCGGTCAGGCGCGAGTCGATTTTGTCGGGCATCAACTGGGAACAGTTCATGGGCGTGAAACTTTTCGCCTGGCTCGGCGGCGTCGCGGCGCTGCTCGCGGTCGCGTTCTTCGTCAAATACTCGTTCGACCACGGCTGGATTTCGCCACAACTGCGCGTCGCCATCGGTTTCATTTTCGGCGCGGGCCTGATCGTAGGCGGAGTGTTCCTCACGGGCAAAGGCTTCACCACGCCGGCCCAGACCCTCGTCGGCACGGGCGTCGTGTCGCTCTACGCGGTGACGTTCGCCTGCCGGTCGATCTACCACTTCGAGTTCTTCGGGCCGGTGCCGACGTTCCTGTTGATGGCGCTGATCACGGCGACGGCGTTCATGCTCGCGGTGCGGTTGCAGGCGCAGGTCATCGCGATCTTGGGAATTCTCGGCGGGTTTCTCGCGCCGAAGCTGATCTCCACCGGCGTGGACAATCCCGCCGGGCTCTTCGGCTATCTCGCGCTGCTCAACATCGGCCTCGTCGCCGTGGCGCTGCATCGCCGCTGGTTCTACCACGTCGCGCTCGGGGCCGCCGGCACCGTGCTGACGATGGTCGTTTGGGCTCAGCTCTTCTATGAACCGGTGAAAACGGTCACGGCGATGACCGTGTGCCTCGGCTTTAACGCGCTCTTCATCGGCACCACGGAGGTCGCGCGGCGTATCAACCGGCACTCGCCACTGCTCAGCCAGACCGCGATTGTCCTGCCGGCGGTCGCATTTTGTTTCGCGTGGTATTTCCTGGATTTCCCAGCGGTCGCGGCCCGCACGGGACTGTTCTTCGGCTATGTTTTTCTCGTCAGCCTCGGTTGCTTCTTCCTCGCGTGGCGCGAGAAACTCGGCGGCCTCATCGCGGGAGCGGCGGGCATTTCCGCGGTGCTCATGATGCGGTGGACGGCCGGGAGCTTCAAACCGGAGAACGCGCCCGTGGTCGTGACGGTGTGCCTCGTTTTCTGCGCGATCTACTTCGCGGTCTACCTGCTCGCGCGCCGGTTTGAGCGCGCCACTCCGCCCGTCCTCTGGGCCGCCATCGGGATGCCGGCGGTCGCGCTGGCTTTCGCGTTTTTTCTCATGGATCACGCCGAGCCGGGTGCGCGGCCCGCGCTGCTGTTCGCCTTCATCCTCGCGAGCGACGTGCTGCTGCTCGCGCTCGCGTGGCTCGATGCACGCATGCCGAAGCTGCACCTCGCGGCGGGCCTGGCTGTCTTCACCTTGTTGTCCATCTGGACCGCGAGCCATCTCACGCCCGCGCTGCTGCCGTGGGCGCTCGCGATGTATCTCGTGTTTGCCGCGCTGCACACGGTGTTCCCGCTGCTGCTCGAACGACATCGCCCCGCCGCCACGCCCACGTGGTGGAGCCAGCTCTTCCCGCCGCTCACGCTGCTGTTGATGCTGCTGCCGATTTTCAAATTGGAAACGGGGTCGCTGCTCCTCTGGCCCGCGATTCTCCTGGTGGATCTGATCGCGATCGGGCTCGCGGTGCTCAGCGCCTCGCTCGCGTCGGTCGCCGCCGTGCTCGTGCT
>JANYBX010000444.1 GCA_025360615.1 Opitutia bacterium | reverse complement strand
GGAGCATGCCGACGTTGTCGCCAGCCTGACCAGCGTCGAGGAGCTTGCGGAACATCTCGATGCCGGTGATGACGGTCGTGGTCGTGTCCTTGAGGCCGACGATCTCGACGGTGTCGTTGATCTTGCAGGAGCCACCGGTCGTATCGAGCGTGGCTCCTGCAAGATCAACGACACCGTCGAGATCATCGGCCTCAAGGACACGACCACGACCGTCATCACCGGCATCGAGATGTTCCGCAAGCTCCTCGACGCTGGTCAGGCTGGCGACAACGTCGGCATGCTCCTCCGCGGCATTGAAAAAGAAGGCATCGAGCGAGGCCAAGTCATCGCCGCCCCGAAGTCCATCAAGCCGCACAAGAAGGCCAAGGCCGAGATCTACGTCCTCTCGAAGGACGAGGGTGGCCGCCACACGCCCTTCTTCAACGGCTACCGTCCCCAGTTCTACTTCCGCACGACGGATGTGACCGGTATCGTCAACCTGCCGAAGGGCGTCGAGATGATCATGCCCGGCGACAACATCGCCGTGGAGATCGATCTCATCGTTCCGATCGCCATGGAGACGACCCAGAAGTTCGCCATCCGCGAGGGCGGCCGCACCATCGGTGCCGGTCGTATCTCGGAGATCATCGAATAAGTTCGTCGTCCTTAACCCTTAAACTCGACTCCGCCGAGGCCTCGCAAGGGTGCCTCGGCTGCGTCGTCTAAGAAAGCTCATCACACAGGCGTGTAGCTCAATTGGTAGAGTAGCGGTCTCCAAAACCGTTGGTTGGGGGTTCGATTCCCTCCGCGCCTGCCAAATTTCAGCACCATGAAAAATCCGTTCCGCAGCACCCGCATCTTCTTCGGCGAAATGGTCGGCGAGCTCCAAAAAGCTTCCTGGCCCACCCGCACCGAGCTGCGCGACTCGACCATCGTGGTCGTTCTGGCCGCGGTCATCCTCGGCGTTTTCACAAGCATCAGCGATTACTCGCTCTACCAAGTCGTGGACCTCTTCACATCTTGGGTCAGCTAACCCGCGCCCTCCATGTCTACCCCCACGACAATGATCGCGCCTGCCAGCGCCCAGTGGTTCGCGCTTCACACGCTCTCCGGTCAGGAGAACAAGGTGAAGGCTTACATCGAACGCTTCAAAAAAGCGGAGGAACTCGAGGATGCGATCTTCGAAGTTCTCCTGCCCACCGAGGTCGTTTCCGAGGTGAAGAACGGCAAAAAGAGCACCAAGGTTCGCAAACTTTACCCGGGCTACGTCTTCATCCAGATGTGCCTCTACGGCGAGGATAAGAAGGTCATCAACAAGCCGTGGTATTTCGTGAAGGAAGTTGCGGGCGTCATCGGCTTCGTCGGTGGCGAACGCCCGGCGGCGCTCCAGCCTTCTGAGATCGTCGAGATTCGTTCCCGCATCGAGGCGGCCAACGGCAAGGAAGTGCCGAAGGTGCAATACACGGTCGGCGAAGAGGTCAAAATCACGGACGGCGCATTTGCGTCGCTTACCGGCCGCATCGACGAGATCGACCCGGACCGCGGCAAGCTCAAGGTCTCCGTTTCCATTTTCGGCCGCTTCACCCCAGTCGAGCTCGAATACTGGCAGGTGCAGCGCAACACCGAGTGATGCGCGCCTCTCCACTATCGCCGATCTTCACGAACAAACTCAGCTAAACACCCGCCAACTCCCTTTTCCATATGGCCAAGAAAATCCAAGGCTACATCCGCCTCCAACTCCCTGCCGGTGCCGCGAATCCCGCGCCCCCGGTCGGTCCTGCGCTCGGCGCACAAGGCGTCAACATCATGGCGTTTTGCAAAGACTTCAACGCCCGCACGAAGGACCAAAACGGCATGATTCTGCCCGTGGTCATCACGGTGTATTCGGATAAGAGCTTCACGTTCATCCTCAAGTCCCCGCCGGCGTCGGTCCTCCTCAAGAAGGCCGCCAACATCGCTAGCGGATCGGCCAAGCCGAATCAGGACAAGGTCGGCAAGGTCACGAAGAAGCAGCTCCTCGAGATCTACAAGCTCAAGGCCAAGGATCTCAACGCCAAGGACGACGAGGCCGGCATCAAGATCATCGCCGGCACCGCCCGCAACATGGGCATCGAAGTCGTCGGTTAATTTTCGTCCGCACCAAAAACCAACTCAGCGCGGGAGTTCTTCGGAACGTTCGCACCGCAGGAGTCACCCATGCCACAAAAGCACAGCAAACGTTACGCCAGCGCCCTCAAGGTCGCTGACCTCACCAAACAGTATCCCCTCGCGGAAGCGGTGGAGATCCTGAACAAGTTTCCGAAGACCAAGTTCGACGAGACCGTTGAGCTCTCGTTCCGCCTCGGCGTGGATGGTGCTTCCGGCGACCAAAATGTGCGCGGCACCACGCCCTTGCCGAATGGCTCGGGCAAGAAGGTTCGCATTCTCGTTTTCACCGACAATCCCGCCGCTGCGCTCGCCGCCGGTGCCGATACTGCCGGCCTCGACGACGTGATGCTCAAGATCAACAACGAGGGTTGGCTCGATTTCGACGTCGCGATCGCGACGGTTGAGGCGATGAAAAAAGT
>JANYBX010000420.1 GCA_025360615.1 Opitutia bacterium | reverse complement strand
CACCCCGCCTCCATTGAATCCGCCTTACTTTTTCCCGCCGAAGAGTCCCTTGATCGCCTCGCCGGTTTTCTTGACGGCGTCGCCGCCGGCCGCGCCCATCGTGCCGCCGAGCTGGCCCACGGCCTGCGTCGTGGCGCCGATGACACTGCCCGTCACGCTCCGCATGATGGCGAATGTGAGCTGGCTCGGCGTGATGCCACCTTCCTTCGTGCCGAGGTCGTTGAGCTCGATGGGCGGCATGGGCAGCGGAATCGCCGCGGCACCGAGACCGACGGTGACCTTGGCATTCTGCATCCGAAAATGTTTCACCTCGAACTTGATCGGCTTGCCGCTTTTCGCGGTGGGGTCGGCGCTTTTGTCGCCGCCGCCGGTCGCGGCCTCGATGTTTTTCAGGAGGTCGCCGATGTTGCTCGCGATGATCTTCGTCTCGTAGGCGAACTCGGGCTGGTCGATGATGATTTCGTTGATGACGATGTGGTCGCCGAAAATGGAAAACGGTTTCACGTCGATGTAGACCTTGCCGAGGTAGAAGGCCCGTCCGTCGCTCCAGCCCTTGGGGTTGCCGACGGTGAGACCGGTGAGCGTGCCCTTGCCGGAAAGGGGCGACAGGCTCGCGTCCGCGAGCTCGACCTTGGTCTGGGTGATCTTGGGGGCGAAGTTGTTCACGCCGCTCTTCACGATGGAGCCGAGGAAAAACTGGAGGCCGAGAAAGACGGCGACGACGAGCGCCGCGAAGATGCTGAGGATGACGAGCAGGGTTTTCATAGAGGAGAGAAGGGGAGCGGTGGGCGGGAGGCTAGGGCGGATCAGACCGCGATCAAGCGCGGCGGTGCGGGAATTTCGCTTGTCACCTCGCGCCGCGCTCGGACGCTGGGCGCACTTTCACCTCATGGCGTCCAACTATACCGAAGCCAGCATCAAGACCCTCTCCTCGCTCGAGCATATCCGCCTCCGCCCCGGCATGTATATCGGCCGCCTCGGCAACGGCACCCACGCGGAGGACGGCATCTACGTTCTCCTCAAGGAGACGATCGATAATTCCATCGACGAATTCATGATGGGGCAGGGCAAGAAAATCGAAATCGAGCTCACTGACCGCACCGTGCGCGTGCGCGATTACGGGCGCGGCATCCCGCTCGGCAAACTCATCGACTGCGTCTCGATCATCAACACCGGCGCGAAATACGACAGCGAGACATTCCAAAAAGCCGTCGGCCTAAACGGCGTCGGCCAGAAAGCCGTCAACGCCCTTGCGCTCGAATATCGCGCGCAAGCCGTGCGCGACGGCGAGACGAAGCTCGTGGAATTCGCGCAGGGCAAACTCAAGAAAGACCACAAAGTCACCAAGACCGATGAGCGCAACGGCACGATCATCGAGTTCATCCCCGACGCGGCGCTCTTCGGCGCGGATTTCAAATTCCGCCCCGAGTTCATCGAGGACATGCTGTGGAACTACGCCTTCCTCAACCGCGGCCTCACGCTCACGTTCAACGGTAAGGCCTTCAAATCCGAGAATGGCCTCGAGGATCTGCTGAAGAAAAATCTCACCGGCGAGACGCTCTACCCGATCATCCACCTCGAAGGCGACGACATCGAGTTCGCCATGACGCACGGCGGACACTACGGGGAGGAATATTTTTCCTTCGTCAACGGCCAGCACACCACGATGGGCGGCACGCACCAGGCGGCGTTTCGCGAGGCCGTCGTCGATACCGTGCGCAATTTCTACAAAAAGGAATTCGAGGCCGCCGACGTCCGCCAGTCCATCGTCGCTGCCATCGCCGTGCGCGTGCAGGAGCCGGTCTTTGAGTCGCAGACGAAAACGAAACTCGGCTCGAACGACATGGGCCCGGGGGGGCCGAGCGTGAAGGAGTTCATCGGCAAGTTCGTCCAGCAGACGCTCGACGTTTATCTCCACAAGCACCCCGAGGCGGCCGACGCCATTCTCAGGAAAATCCAGGCCAGCGAGCACGAGCGCAAGGAACTCGCCGGCATCCGCAACCTCGCCCGCGAGCGCGCGAAAAAAGCCTCGCTGCACAATAAAAAGCTCCGCGACTGCCGCCTCCACCTCGGCGACAAGAACGAGCGCGCCGAGGGCTCGAGCCTGTTCATCGTCGAGGGCGACAGCGCCGCCGGCTCGCTCACCGCGTGTCGCGACGTGCAGACGCAGGCCGTCTTCGCGCTGAAGGGAAAACCGCTTAACACCTACGGCCTCTCGAAAAAAGTCATCTACGAAAACGAGGAGTTTCACCTCCTCCAGTCGGCGCTCAACATCGAGGACGGCCTCGACGGCCTGCGCTACGGCAAAGTCATCATCGCGACGGATGCCGACGTGGACGGCATGCACATCCGCTTGCTGCTGCTCTCGTTCTTCCTGCAATTTTTCCCCGACCTGATCGCGCGCGGCCATCTTTCGATTCTTGAGACGCCGCTCTTCCGCGTGCGGAATAAAAAGAAAACCATCTACTGCTACGACGAGAAGGAAAAGCAGGCGGCCATCGCCGAGCTCGGCGCGACGCACGAGATCACGCGCTTCAAAGGCCTCGGCGAAATCTCGGCGAACGAGTTCAAGGATTTCATCGGCGAAAAAATCCGCCTCGACCCCGTCTCACTGCACCACCTGCACAACACCGACGAGCTGCTCTCCTTCTACATGGGCAAGAACACGCCCGAGCGGCAGGATTTCATCATCGGCAATCTGAAGGTCGAAAAAGACTTGGTAGAGGCGTGATATATCTGTGCGAAATAATGTGTATAATTGATGCAATTCATGAGAATATTTAGCGCTCGATAGAATGAAAAATGGTGATTGAGTTCTTGAAGTAACTGTGCGTAATAAGCGGCGAAATGCCGCGTCCTCGCCAAGTCGAAGCCTCCGCCATAGCCCTGCGCCTGCAGGTCGCGGGCCCGCAGTCCGCGCAGCTGTTGGCGACTGCGTTGCACGTGGACCGCTCGTCGATCTCGCGGGCGCTGACGCTGTCGGCGCTGGCTCCGCAGCTCGTGCGCCTCGGCACCACCCGTGGCACCACTTATGCCCTGCGGCGTCCGGTGCGCGGCGTGGGCGACACCTTTCCGGTCCGCCGCGTCGACGCCGAGGGTCGGGTCCGCGACTGGGCTCAGCTCGTCGCCCTGCATGGGGGCTGGCAGTTGGTTTGGGCTGATCCCGGGAACGCGCCGGCCTGGGCCGGGCACATTTTAGGCGTGGGTGGGCATGCCGATGGCTTTCCATTTTTTCTCGGTGAGGCGCGTCCGCAGGGTTACTTGGGTCGCGCGGTGGGCCGCGCCCTGAGTCTGGCGCTCAACCTGCCGCCCGACCCGCGGGGCTGGAGCGACGACGATACGCTCATCTATCTCCAAGCGGAGGGCGACGAACTTCCCGGCGACCTGGTCGTGGGAGATGTGCCCTTGCGCCGCCTGCAGACCTGTTTTCTCAATCCGCCGCCTCCGCTGCCCGAAGGCGAGCGGGCGGAGCGCTATCCGGCTCTCGCCGCCGCCTCCGCGTCGTTCGGCACCCCGGGCTCCTCCGTCGAGGGGGAGCAGCCAAAGTTTCTCGTCACCCTCGCGGCCGGAGACGTGAGAACGCCCGTCCTGGTCAAGTTCACCGATGTCATCTCCACGCCCACGGGTCGCCGCTGGGCCGATCTTCTCGCGGCCGAGGGGCACGCGCTCGCGCTCCTGCACGCGCAGGGCGAGGCCCACGCGACCCCGCGCTTGCTGGATGCCGCGGATCGTCGGTTTCTCGAAATGCCGCGCTATGACCGGGTGGGGCTGCACGGCCGACGGGGCGTCGTATCCTTGCGGGCTTTACACGAGGCCTTTGGCGGTTCCGACGGGAGCACGTGGCCCGCCGCCGCCGCGAACCTCCATGCGCGCGGGTTGATCGACCTGGCCGCCCTGCGCTCCATCCGCCTGCGCCACGCGTTCGGAACCTTGATCGGCAACTCCGACATGCACTTCGGCAATCTCGCGTTTTTCCTCGGTGATACGCTGCCACTCCGCGTGGCGCCGGCCTACGATATGTTGCCCATGCTCTGGGCGCCGACGCCGGGGCAGGCCGCGCCCCTGCCGACGTTTGCCCCGGTGCCGCCCTTGCCCGCCGAGCTTCCGCTTTGGAACGAGGCGGCGGCGTGGGCGACGGAGTTTTGGCAACGCGTGGAGGCGGACCCGATGGTGTCGCGGGAGTTTCGGGCGCGAGCGCGGGAGGCGGGCGCGCACGTGACCCGCCTGCGAACCCACTTTGCCGGAACCTGAACGATGCGTCGCTGGCGAAATCGCCTTGAGATTTTGGTGCTCCTCGCCGCGTTGCTCGCCGGAGGGTGCGCCACCGCGCCAAAAGCCCCGCCGGTTCTGGCGGACGTGCCCATCGCGGAGCGTCCGACGCACAACCGGCGGCTGTATGAGCAGGCGTGGCAGTTGGTGAACGCCCATTTTTACGACAAGAATTTCAAGGGAGTCGATTGGGTCGGCGCCCGCGAACGCCACCGCGCCGCCGCCGAAGCGGCCAGCGGCGACGAGCAACTTTACACCGCGATCAACGCGCTGCTCGCCGAGCTGAAAAGTTCGCACACCGAGGCCTCCAGCCCCGCGCAGCGTCAGAAGCGAAAACTCCGTCAGGCGCTGAGTGCCGGGTTTATCTCGGTGGAGCAATCGGGGCAGCCCAGGCTCGTCGTGGAAGTCATCGCCGGCAGCCCGGCTGAGGTGGCCGGCGTCAAAGTCGGCTGGATCGTGCTCGCCGAACCGGTGCAGGTGGAGCCCGAATCGGTGCGCCAACCTGGAAGCACGGTGCGCATCCAATTTAAGGATGAAAACGACCAGCCGCGCACCTTGGAGCTCGAGCAGCGCACGGTGAGTTATCCGCACCACCTCGACGCGCGCGTGTTGCCGGGCGATTTTCTTTATCTGCGTTTCGATGGGTTCAACGGCGCCTCGCAGTCGTTCGTTCGCGCGCAGCTGCGCGCCCATCGCGAAGCTCCCGGCGTGATCGTCGATCTGCGCTTTAACGGCGGCGGATGGGATTCCACCCTGCGCGGTTTATTCAACGAGTTCTTCGACCACGCCGTCGATGCCGGCACGGTCATCGACCGCCGCCACACCGGAAAAATGGGTGGTTGGCCGTGGTGGGACTGGAGGTCGGGCACCGTGCATTACCGCGGCGGCCTCGCTGTGCTGGTGACGGACAGCTCCTACAGTTGCTCGGAAATTTTCGCGGACACGGTGCAGCGTTCCCATCGCGGCTTGGTCGTTGGCCCGTGCGATACCGGAGGCGCGGTGGAGGGGAGCGAAGATTTTCAACTGCTTGACGGAGGGAAGGTGAAAGTCGCATTTCAACGCTATCTTTCGCCGGCCGGAAAGCCGCTCGAAGGCATCGGCGTGGCCCCCGACATTGTCGCGCCGCCGATCACCGCGGCCGATCTCCGGGCGGGCATGGACACGCACATCAAGACCGCGCTCACCGCCCTGCAAAATTCCCCCGCCCGCCCGAAGCCGTGAACGATTATTTTGCTCAACAATCTCACGCCGCACGCCGAGGTTTCCGGCGGGCAGCCCGTGCCCTCGAAAAATCTCCGTGCGAGCTGAAACCGGGTGGTGCCGGCGACGCTTCGCCTTGTGCGTTGAAATCTACTGTCCGATTGGCGCACGCTTTCGCCTCGTGCTTTCTTTCGCTGTCCTTGCTTCTTCCCCGATGACTTTCCGTTCCTCCTTCTTTTCGTGTGCGGCCCTGTCCGCGCTCGCCTTGGTCGCCCAAGTTCCGCTGGTCGCCGCGGCGGATGCGGCCGCCGCCGCTCCGGCGGCGAAGCGATTCGTGGTTTCCGCGTTCGGCGCGGTGGCTGATGGTGTGACGCTGAACACGGCGGCCATTCAGAAAGCCATCGATGCAGCCGGCGCCGCGGGCGGGGGAGTAGTTGAAATCCCCGCGGGGAAATTTCGCAGCGGCTCGATCTTTCTTAAAGCCGGCGTGGAGCTTTTTCTCGGGGAGGGCGCGGTGCTCCTCGGCTCGAAGCAGATCGAGGACTACCCGAAGCGCGAGACGCGCATTGAGGGACATTTCGAGCCATGGCGCATGGCGCTCGTGAACGCGCAGCAGATGGACCATGTGCGCATCGGCGGGCCGGGCCGCCTCGATGGCAATGGCGTGATTTACTGGGAAGCCTTCTGGCAGCGGCGGAAAGCAAACCCCAAGTGCACCAACCTCGAGGTGGAGCGCCCGCGCTTGATGTTTATCGACCGCTGCAACGACGTGCGCATCGAGGGTATCTCGCTGCAGGATTCCGGTTTTTGGAATCTGCATCTTTATCGCTGCCGCGATGTCGTCGTCGAGGGAGTGCGCATCACGATCCCCAGCGCCGTCGGCAGCCTCCGCGGCCCGAGCACCGATGGCATCGACGTCGACAGCTCGCAGAATGTGACGATCCGCCGGTGCTACATCGGGTGCAACGATGACAACATCGCCCTCAAGGGCAGCAAGGGCCCCTTCGCCGATCGCGACACGGACAGCCCCCCGGTCGAAAACATTTTAATCGAGGACTGCGAGTTCGGCGACGGCAACGGCATGATCACCTGCGGCAGCGAGGCTACGATCGTGCGCAACGTCACCGCGCGGAATTGCGTCATCTCCGGCCGCGCCACGCTGCTCACGCTCAAGCTTCGGCCCGACACTCCGCAGCGCTACGAGAACATCCTGATCGACACCGTCCAGGTGCATGGCGGGGGCCGCATTCTGAATGTCGCTCCGTGGTCGCAGTTCTTCGATTTGAAAGGCCAGCCGCAGCCGAGTTCCGTCATCGCCGGCGTGACGATTCGCAACCTCACCGGTGAGTGCCGCACGCTCGGCGCTCTCGGCGGCCACCAGACGAGCACGATCCGCGATATCACGCTCGAGAACATCCGGCTCACGCTCGCCGATGAAAGTCTGGCGCTCGGCCTCGTGGAAAATCTCCGCCTGAAAAACGTGAAGGTGAACGGCAAGGATTATGTCTTGCCACCGCCGGTTGGGCCGAAGTCGTGAAGCTGGATAGAGCCGAGGTCCATGCCCGGTCTCGATCGGTGCTCTTGCGCTAAAACCAACTGCGGGCCTCCCATTGAGAGCCGGCCGGTTTTCACCCGCGGTGGCCACCTCTTGGAAAATCACGCCCAACGCCGGCGAGACGTCAGGCGTGCTGTTGGGTTAGGGTAGGGCGGAGCAGGCTCGAACCGCGAAGTTTTGGCCGCGAAAAGGCGCAAAGGAGTTTTCGTTTTTCGGCGTCGTCGCCCGCGCGCCGATAGGCGCATGAAAGTTGAGCCGGAGGTGGGGAAACTTTGCGCCTTTTCGCGGCCAAAACTTCCGGGGTCGAGGGAACCGGCGGTGCGAAAGTCACTCCTCCGGGAGCGGCTGGTCCTTGGTCTCCGGCAAAAAGGGCAGGACGGCGATGCCGAGGAGCAGCACGAGGCTCACCCACATGCCGGCGGTGCGGAAGCCCTCGATGTCGCCGCCGAGTTTTTTGGTGATCTGGCTGATCGTGAACGGTGCTGTCGCGGCGAGAAAGCGGCCGACGTTGTAGCAAAAACTTGTGCCGGTGCTCCGCAGGCTCGTGGGAAAAAGCTCGGGTAAATACACCGCGTAAACGCCAAACACGGAGAGCTGGCCGAAGCCCATGATCGGGAGCATCCAGTAAAGATCGCCCAGCTGGCGCATGAATTTGAAGACGAGCAGCGTCGAGAGAAACGAGAGGAAGAGCGCCAGCGCGAAGGCGGGGCGCCGGCCCCACGTCTGCGCGAGTTTCGCGAGCGAGAGCATGCCGAGGAAGCCACCGATGTTCTGGAGCAGCAGGCCGACGGATCGCCAGTAGGACTTTTTATCGGCGATCTCGGCGGGGCTGAGGTGCAGCGCGGCGAAATTTTTCTCCACGATGTCGCCCACGATCTTGGGGTGGAAATTGCCGATGCCCCAGAGCCCGATGATGCCGGCGCTGCACGCGATGAGGCCGAGCCAGGCGTGTTTCGACCACGTGGGATGTTTCAACAGCGCGCCGTAGGAGCCGAACTTAATGCCGCGTTTTTCGCCGGCAGCTTTCGCCTCGACCCATTTTTGCGGCTCCTTGAGCTGGCGCATCACGAAGACGCAGAGGAAAGCCGGCAGCGCGCCGATGAGAAACATCGCCTGCCAGTGCGCGAGGCCGAAGGGCAGGAGTTTCCTCGCGGCGAGGGCGCTGAGCGCCATGCCGGTGAGGCCGGCGGCGAGGTTGCCCCAGGTGGAGAGCGATTGCAGGAGGCCGAGCGCGGGGGCACGACTGCGATCGGGCACGGTGTCGGCCACGAGCGCGACGGCGAGGCCGAACACGCCGCCGACGCCGAGGCCGGTGATGAAGCGGTAAACGCTGAAGTCGAAAAAGCCGGTGGAGAACGAACTCAGCCCGGTGCTCACGGAGTAGAGGAGAATCGTCCACGTGAGCATTTTCGCGCGGCCGTATTTGTCGCCGAGCGCGCCGAAGATCAGGCCGCCGATGGCCCAGCCGATGAGGAAAATCGAGGTGGTGTAGGGGCCGTATTCCGTGGCGATTTTTTTGTCGGGCAGGAGCGCTTCCATCGCGCCATCGCGTGCGAGGTTGAAGATCTGCTGGTCGAGGCAGTCGAAGAGCCACGCGAGCGAGGCGACGCCGAAGACGAGCCAGTGTTCGCGGGTGAGAATGCGCCACCAAGGTTGGGCGGTTGGGGAAGACATGGGGAAAGGGGGAAAATTGTTCAGCCGAGTTTCACGGGCGCGCCGCGTTCGGCGGAGGCGTAGAGGGCGAGGATGAGCGCGACGGCTTTGCGGGCCTCGGGCCCGTCGACGGCGAGCGGGGCGCCGGTGTTGATCGAGTCGACGAGGTTTTGAATCTGCCGCTGGTGGCCGTGGTGGCTGATGCTGTTGGGCGCGCTGGCCCCGGAGCGCATGAGTTGGTCGGGGCGGGCGGCGAGAATCGCGGCGTCCTCCGGCCGGGCCTCGCGAAAATCCCAGCGGGCGATGCGGTCGTCTTCGAGACTCACGGAGCCGTTTTCTCCGCAAAGCTCGATGCGACGGGCCCAGCCGGGATAGAGCGCGGTGCTGGCCTCGATGGTGCCGAGCGCGCCCTCGGGAAAACGCAGCGTGGCGACGGCGGTGTCCTCGACCTCGATGGCCGTGTGGACGCGGCGGGTGTTCCACGAAAAAACCTCGCTGGGCAGGCCGGCGAACCATTGGAGCAAGTCGACGGCGTGGATGGCCTGGTTGAGGAGCGCGCCGCCGCCGTCGAGGGCGCGGGTGCCGTGCCAGCTATCGCGATAGTATTCGGCGGTGCGGTGCCATTTCACGTAGGCGCCGGCGAGCGTGAGCCGGCCGAAGCGGCCGGCGTCGAGCGCGGCCTTGACGGTGCGCGCGCCTTCGCCGAAGCGCGCCTGGAAGATGGGCATCACTTTCACGCCGGCGGCGGCGGTCGCGCGGAGCAGTTCGTCGATGCGCGGGAGCGTGATCTCAAGCGGCTTTTCGATGACGATGTGTTTGCCGGCGCGCGCGGCGGCGAGGGCGGGCTCGAGGTGTGCGCCGCTGGGGGTCGTGATGCAGATGATGTGGATGTCCGGCCGGGCGAGGAGTTCATCGAGGCTCGTGGTGGCGCAGGGCGCGCCGTGTTTCGCGGCGAAAGCGCGGGCTTTTTCCAGCGAGCGGCCGCAGACGCCGACGAGTTTCGCGCCGGGCACGGGCGCGATGGCTTGCGCGTGGAAATCAGCGATCAGGCCGAGGCCAACAATGCCGAAACCGAGAGGTGAGCCGGTAACCATGGAAGAGGAAGGTTGGTTGATTTGGAGTCTGCGCCCAGCTCTTTGTTGGATTGGGCGCGGGTTCGATTTTTCGAGGAGCAAAGCATCGCGCCGTTCTGCCTACGCGAAGGCTACGGCGAGACGAGAAAGTCGCTCCGACCGTTTCCCGAAAAAAAGAAAACCCGCCGGGCCAAAGCCCGACGGGTTGCGATCAGGCGAATGCCCGCTGTGGTTCAGGGGTGCAGGAGCCCGGAGAATCCGAGGGTGTAGCTGAAATAGACGGCGCGCCGGTCGCCGAGGTTTTTGCTGAACGAGCCGCCGGAGCCTTTGAGGTATTCGCGGTCGAAGAGGTTGTTGAAATTGAGGTGTACCGACTGGTCGATCTTCGAACCCGTGCGGAGCTTGTAGTGGAAACCGAGGTTCCAGAGCGTGTAGGAGGGCACGTGCAGCGCCCATTGCTTGGTGGAGACGGTCGAGCGAACGCCGGTCGCGGTCGGGGGCACGTCGCCCGCCGTGGGGGATTCCGTGGGCGTCGCGGCGAGATAGGTGACGCCGAGGTTCGTGGAGAAACCTTTCAGGGGGCCGCTGCCGTTGTATTTGAAATAGGCGCTGCCGTTCGCCGGGCTGATGGTCGCGACATCACGACCGATGGCCTGCGGGAAGGCGGAGCCGAAGTGGGTGTATTTCGCGTTCACGTAGCCGTAGCTGACGCCGGTGGAGTAGTTGCCGTTGATGGCCCAGTTGACATCGGCTTCGAAGCCGCGGTCGATTTGGTCGCCATCGGGACGGGTGATATTGACGAAGGTGCCGGAGCCCGGCGCGGTCTCGACGGTATCGGTCACGGAGACGTTGGCGCGGGTGATGTAGTAGCCGCCGATCGTGAAATTCAACCGGTCGTCGAAGAACGAACCCTTGATGCCGTAGTCTTTGCCCTTGGCGGTTTCCGGCTTGTAGTCGGTGCTGCCGATGGTGGACGGGTTGTCCGTTTGGTTCACAAAATAGCTTTCGCTGTAGTTCGCATAGACGCGGAGGCTGGGCGTGATCTTGTAGAGCGCGCCGAGGTTGGGCTTGGTTTGATGCACTTTTCGCTCCGCGACGTAGGGCGCCGCGACGGTGTATTTCACGGCGTTGATCGTGGCGGCGTAGTCGCGTTCGTGAAATTTGACGGAGTCGAAGCGGGCGCCGAAGTAGGTGAGCAACGTGTCCGACCACCAGTGCGACTCCTGGCGGAACTGGCCTCCGGCGACGGTGGCGCGGCGGCGGGTGAGGCGCGTGAGCAGTTCGCCGCCCCATTGGAAACGCTCCGGGAAATACGCGAGCGGCGCGGTGGGTGTGAAGTCGGGATTGAGCGTGACCACGCGGCCCGAACCGGCGGCGTTCCACGCGGCGGTGGCGGCGTCGGCGCTTGTGCTCCACGTCGGGTCCCAGCGGTAGTAGTCGTTGAAGTCGAGGGTCGCGAGGGTCTTGTTTTTAACGGTGTGGTTGAAGAGCGAGTAGTTCGCGACGGTGTCGAACTGGAGGCCGCCGCCGTCTTCCTGGATCAGCCCTTTGCTCGGTAGCGCGCCGCGCGTGCTGGTGGGCGTGGGGACGATGCCGGTGGTCGCGTTGGGCGCTTGGTTGATGGCGATGGTGCCGAAGCCGGTGTTCGTATTGTAGTCCCAGCGGCGGGCGCGGAAATTCTGGATCGCGGCGCGGATGCTGAACACGTTGTTCAGGCGCTTGTCGTAGGAAACCAGATAGGTGACGGAGCCGCGGTTCAGTTCGCTGTTCGGACCGTAGGCGTTGGAGCGCGCGAGATTTTTCGCGTAGCCGACGGCTTCGTCGTCGGTGGTGGTGGCCGTGCCCTTTTGGTCGACGATAATGGGCGCGGCGACGGTGGGTGCATGCCGGTATTGGAGGAAATATTCGGCCGAGGCGAGGAGGTGGCCGCCGTCGGCGAAATCGTGTTTCACGGCGAGGTAGCCTTGATTCTCGCGCGTGCGGGCGAAGGGCTGGTCAAAGCCGCGCTGGAATTGGGAGAGCGTGAAAATGTAGTAGGTGTTTGGCGTGATCGAGCCCGTCGCCTCGAGCGTGCCTTGCCTCGTCTCGTAATCGCCATAACGCGCGGTGAGTTGAACGAGCTCCTTTTTTTTCGGGGCTTTCGAGATCATGTTAACCATACCGCCGGGGGAGGTGCGGCCGTAGATACCGGCATTCGGTCCCTTGATGACTTCGATGCGATCGACGTTGGTCTGGCCATAACGGCCAAGCCGGTAGAAACCGTCGCGCAACTGGGAGGAGGAAGCGAAACCGCGAAGGTTGAAGCTGCCGCCGATGTCGAGGCCGGTGAGGCCGCCGACTTGGGTCAGGGTGTCATCCAGTTGAAACATGCCGAAATCCTCGAAGAATTCGCTGGTGATGACGTTGACGGTATAGGGCAGATCCTTGATCTGCGTGGCCACGCGCGTGCCGGTCATGGTCTCGGAGGCGATGTAGCCGCGATTGCTTTTTTCGGAGACGGTGAACTCGGAGAGCCGGAGGGTATCTTCGGGAGCTTTCGAGACTGGCGCGGGCGGCGCGGATTGCGCGCGGGCGGTGAGGGCGAGACCCAGCAACAGGGCTGCGAGGGTGGGGGATTTGAGGCGGGGTGTAGTGTGCATGGTTTGGCTGGAGCAGTGGTGGGGCCTGCGATCCGCAGGATCGGGGTAGTCGGGCTGAGGGGTTCATCGGCAGTGTCATTTGGTTTGCCTCGGCTCGAAAGCCTGCCGCTGCTTATATGCTTAACGCATGAACCACGGCATCACGATGAAGGTCATTGCGGAGGCCTCCGGCGTCACGCAGGCGACGGTCTCGATGTGTCTGGCCAACCACCCGCGCATCCCGCTCGCCACGCGCGAGCGCATCCAAGCCGTGGCGCGCAAGCTCGGCTATCAGCCCAATCCCTATGTCTCCACCCTCATGCGCATCCGGCGCCAAGGCCGGCCGCTGACGGAGAGGCCGGGCCTCGCGATCGTGTGCGCCCAACGCACGGCTGATGGCTGGAAAAACCATCCCGCCGCTACCATTCGGCACATGCGCGAAGGCGTCATGGAACGGGCCCGACGGCGCGGCTACCGACCGCAGGAATTCTGGCTTTATCGCGATGGCATGTCGAACGAGCGCTTCAGCGCGATGCTGCACGCGCGCGGCATTCACGGCGTGCTGATCGGCCCGGTGGCTGAGGGCGCGGCGCCGCCGGCGCTGGACTGGCAACATTTCGCGGCGGTCAGCCTCAGCGTGCCCCTCCCGTCCCTCACGGTGACGACGGTGTGCAACGACCACTATTTCTCCAGCTTGCAAGCCGCGCGCGAATGCCACCGGCGTGGCTACCGGCGCCTCGGGCTCGTCTTGCGGCAAATCCACCAGGACCGTTTTCAGGGCCGCTGGCGCGCGGGTGCGCTCATCTCGCCGGAGATGTTGCCCGGCCTCACGCTCACGCCGCCGTTGTTTGTGGACGACATGGACGACGAGAAGCAAATCCTCGGCTGGTTGAAGCGCCACCAGCCCGACGTCGTGCTTTCACCGAGCAGCGAGGTGTTGCACGCGATGCTGCTCCGGCGCGGCTGGCGCGTGCCGGAGGACGTCGGGCTCGCCTGGCTCGCCTGCACTCGGCCCGGGCATCCGTGCAGCGGCATTTATCAAAACGGCCAGCTCATCGGCGCGACCGCGATCGACACGCTCATCAGCCTCGTCGAGCGCCACGAACGCGGTCTGCCTGAGCAGGCGACCACGCTCATGATCGAGGGAAAATGGAACGAAGGCCGCACGCTTCGCCCCGTGCCCGCTTGAGCCGGCGCGCTCGGGCGGGTCGTGAAAATTCGGTTGGCGCGGGCGCTCGATTCACGTTCGCTGGCGTTTTGTTGCACCCATGACGCTTCTTTCCGCTCCCGTCCGCTGTTGGCGTGACTCCGTCACATTTCCGACCTACGAACCGCAGCCGGCGGACCGGAACCCGATGTTTTTGGAGAAGCGGGTTTATCAAGGGAGCAGCGGGAAGGTTTATCCTCTGCCGTTCATCGATCGCATCGCGGAAAATCCCGTCCCGCGCGCGTGGGACGCCATCCATCTCGAAAACGAATTTCTCTACGTGATGATCCTGCCGCAACTCGGCGGCCGCATCCACGTCGCGCGCGACAAGACCAACGGCTACGATTTAATCTACCGCCAGGACGTGATCAAACCCGCGCTCGTCGGCCTCGCCGGTCCGTGGGCCAGCGGCGGCATCGAGTTCAACTGGCCGCAACATCACCGCCCGTCGACGTTCATGCCCGCCGAGGTGGAAATCGAAAATCACCCGGACGGCTCGATCACGGTCTGGCTCAGCGAACACGATCCGATGGCGCGCATGAAAGGCATGCACGGCGTCTGCCTGCATCCCGGGCGCGCCGTGCTCGAGGTGAAAGTGCGCGCCTACAACCGCACCACGTTGCCCCAGACTTTTCTCTGGTGGGCCAATGTCGCCACGCGCGTCCACGGGCGCTACCAGTCGTTTTTCCCGCCCGACGTCACCCACGTCGCCGATCACGCGAAACGCGCGATGAGCACCTTCCCCATCGCGAGCGGCCACTACTACGGCGTGAACTACGGCGAACGCGCGCGGAGCGGCGTGCCCGCAGGCGAGACGCCGGCGCAGTTTGTGCCGGGCGGCGACTATCCCGCGAACGACCTCTCGTGGTATGCGAACATCCCCGTGCCCACCTCCTACATGTGCATGGGCACCGACGAGGATTTTTTCGGTGGCTACGACCACGCGCAGCGCGCCGGCCTGGTCCACGTCGCGGACCACCACATCGCGCCGGGGAAAAAACAGTGGACGTGGGGCAACCACGCCTTCGGCTATGCGTGGGACCGCAACCTCACGGATGCCGACGCGACGGGCGAATTCGCGCCCTACATCGAGCTCATGGCCGGCGTATTCACCGACAACCAGCCGGACTTTTCCTTTCTCCAACCCGGTGAAACGAAAGCGTGGAGCCACCACTGGTATCCCATTCGCGAGATCGGTGTCGCGCATCAGGCCAACCTCGATGCCGCCGTCAGTCTGCGCATCGACGGCCAAAGCGCGCGCGTGGGCATCTCGGTCACGGCCCGGCAGCCGCGCGCGATTGTCCGCCTCGCGTATCGCGGAAAAATTATCGCCGATCCGCTCGTCGAGCTCGCGCCCGATGCGCCCTACACCACGAGCGTAGCGCTCCCCCGCGGCGCACGAGGGACGGATTTGAAACTCACGGTGATCGACGCCGCCGGCCGCGAGCTGATCGCCTACGCGCCGAAGCCCCGTCCGAATCGGCCCACGCCGCTTGCCGCCACCGAGCCGCTCGCGCCCGCCGACATCGCGAGCGCCGACGAACTTTTCATCAACGGCCTGCACCTCGAGCAGTATCGCCACGCCACGCGCAGCCCCGCCGACTACTGGCGCGAAGCCCTCCGCCGCGATGCCGGCGACGCCCGCTGCAACCACGCCCTCGGTCTCTGGCACCTTCGGCGCGGAGAGTGGAGCGAGGCCGAGCAGCATTTCCGCGCCGCGATCGCGCGTCTCACGCTTCGCAACCCGAATCCCGCCGACGGCGAGTCTCACTATAGTCTCGGGCTGTGCCTGCTGCACCGCGCGTTCGCCGAATCGAAAATCGAGAATCAAAAATCGAAAATCTCCGCGGCTTACGCCGCGTTCTACAAAGCCACGTGGAATCACGCGTGGCAGCCGGCGGCCTTTCACGCGCTCGCCGAGATCGATTGCCGTCGCGGAAACTGGACGACTGCGCTGTCTCACCTCGACCGCGCGCTCCAGCTCAACACCGACAACCTCCGTGCGCGCAACCTGAAGGTTATCGTGCTCCGCCGGCTTGATCGTGTCGCCGAAGCGGAAACGCTGCTCACCGCCACGCTCGCGCTCGACCCGCTCGACGGGTGGGCCCGGCACCTGCGGGGTGACGCGCTCACGTGCGACACGCAGACCCGCCTCGATCTCGTCCACGATCACGTGCGCGCCGGCCTTCACGCCGAAGCCCTCCCGTTCCTCACCGCCGCGCTCGCCACCGCCACCCCCGGCACCGCCCCGCTGATCGGATATACGGCCGCCTGGGTTTGTCACCTATTAGGTGACAAACCGAAAATTCGCGCGCACCTCGCGGCGGCGGCCAAGGCGGCGCCGGATTATTGTTTCCCGGCGCGGCTCGAGGAGATTCACGTGCTGCAATTCGCCATCGGGACGAATCCGCGCGACGCGCGTGCGCCGTATTATTTGGGAAATTTGTTTTATGACCGCCGGCGGCATCGCGAGGCGATTTCCCTCTGGGAAAAGTCCGCGAAACGGGCCCCGCGCTTCTCCGTCGTGTGGCGCAATCTCGGGATCGGCTACTGTAACATCCTAAAACAGCCGGCGAAAGCGCGGGCCGCTTACGAGTGCGCCGTGCAGTCGAATCCACGGGATGCGCGGCTGCTCTACGAACGCGACCAGCTTTGGAAGCGGCTTCGCATCGCACCGGCGGTGCGGTTGAACGAACTCGAAAAACATCGGGGTCTCGTCGCGACCCGCGACGACCTGACGATCGAGTTGTGCGCGCTGCTCAATCAAACCGGACGCCATGCGGACGCGCGGGCGCTCGTCTCGCAGCGGAAGTTTCAACCGTGGGAGGGTGGCGAAGGTCTGGCGCTCGGACAGCATGTGCGCACGCATCTCGCGCTGGGCCGTGGGTTGCTTGAAAGAGGTGAGGCCGGAAACGCCCGCGAGCATTTTGCAGCGGCGCTCACCGCGCCGGAAAACCTCAGCGAAGCAAAACATCTGCTCGCGAATCAGAGCGACATTCACTTCTGGATCGGCTGCACATTTCAGACCGAAGGAGATCTCGCGAGTGCGAGGAAACACTGGACGATGGCGGCGACGTTCCGCGGGGATTTCCAAGAGATGAGTGTGCGGGCGTTTTCCGAGATGACATATTGGTCGGCGCGGGCGTGGGAAAAACTCGGACGCAAGGCGGAGGCGAGACGGTTATTGAAAGGTTTGCTCGCGCACGCGCGGCAGCTCGCGAAGACCAAGGCGAAGATCGACTACTTCGCGACATCGCTGCCGACGATGCTGTTGTTCGACGAGGATTTGCAGGCGCGGCAGGTGACGACGGCGAAGTTTCTGGAAGCGCAGGCGCGGCTCGGGCTGGGGGAAACGTCGGCGGCGCGGCGGTTGTTGCGCGAGGTGTTGCGGCGCGATCCAAGTCACGCGGCAGCAGCGGATTTGCTGGGGTAGGGGGCGTCGACTGGACTTTGACTATCGCGATTCAGCTCGCGCGAATATTTTCACCAACGCGACAGCCGCTTCATCATTCGCTTTCGCTGCTTTGTCGCCGCCTTGGTTGCACGCGATGAGCATGGCAAAATCGATCTCGGGCGCGATCCACGCGGTGCTATACCACATCCCGTTGCTCCCGGGATGCATTAGCGCGCGGCCGATGTCGTCCGGCCGATCACCTTTTGCCCACGGGCGCGTGACCACGACCCAGCCCGACGCGTATTCTTCTCCCGGCATCGGGGTGTGAAGCGCGGCAAACGTTTCCGTTTTCAACAAAGCAGCGTAGGCGTGCGGGTTCGCCGGATTGCCGCGCAAGTGCAGGGCAACAAACTTGGCCCAGTCGCCGATCGTCATATGCGCCAGGCCAGCGGGGCCGTAAACGGGGAGAATATCAGCAGCGGCCGCGGCGGGTCTGCCGCTCGGGTGATGTCCTCTCGGTTGATCGAGTTTGCCCGCCGCAGAAGGCGCGCCGAACCCACCGCTCCTGATCGCGAGTGGCTGAAGCAATCGCTCGCGCACCACGTGCTCCCAGGTATGGCCGGTGATTTTTTCGATCACGGCGCCGACCAGGATGTAGCCGAGGTTCGAATAAGAATATTTTGTTCCCGGCCCGAATTTCGGCGCGCGTGACAAAGCGGCGGCGACAACTTCCCGCCGCTGTTCGGACAGGGACTTTTTACCGAGGAACAGACGCGCCCTAAGGAACAGCCCGAGACTTCTCGCAAACCCCGCGCGATGCGTGAGCACTTGCCGCAGCGTCACGCCCTGCCAGTCGGAGCGCATCCCTTTGAGTTCGCCGGCAAACAATTCGCCGAGCGTCGTCGTCCATTTCAGTTTTCCTTCCTCGACGAGCATCGCGACGACCGTGGCGGTCATGGCTTTGGTGTTCGAGCCGAGGTAAAATTTGTCGTTGATCGTGATGCGCTCCGGGCTGCCGGCTTTGCGCCCACCGGCTACACCTTGCCCCGCGACTTTGTCGCCACGCAGCACGAGCGCAGCCAGGCCGGGAATTTTATGGCGCGTGAGAATCGGAGCCAGCGTCTTGCCCAGATCAACCGGCATCGGTGTGGTGAACTCAGCGTGAACTGCGCTCATGCACTCGAGGACCACGTGCTGCCCAGAAGAGATCGCAGCATCGAGCCGTCGCTTTTCCTTTTCATCAGCTTCCCTGTTTTCTGCGTTTCCAGCGGTCGAAGAAGACGGCGGCGAGGAGGATGAGACCGCGGGCGACGAATTGGTAAAACGTCGGGACGTTCATCAGGTTCATCGCGTTTTGGACGATGCCCATGATGAGCACGCCCGCGATGACGAAGGCCATGCTGCCCACGCCACCCGTGAGCGACACACCGCCGAGCACGCAGGCGGAAATGACTTCGAGTTCGAAACCCCGGGAGGTGTTCGGCTGGCCGCTCGTGACCTTGGAGGAGAGCACGATGCCGGCGAGGGCGGCCATCATGCCTTGGGCGGTGAAGATGATGATTTTCACGCGATCGACAGCGATGCCGGCGAGGTGCGCGGCTTCGGAGTTGCCGCCGACGGCGAGGGTATCGCGGCCGAAGACGGTGCGGTTCAGGATGAATCCAAAAATGGCGAAGCACACGGCGGTGATCCACACGGGCGTGGGGATGCCGAGGATCGCGGAGCTGCCCAGCGTGAAGAAATCTTCCTGCCCGATGCCGACGGCCTTGCCATCGGAAATGATGAAGCCCAAGCCGCGCACGATCTCCATCGTGGCGAGCGTGGTGATGAGGGCGTTGATGCGCAGGCGGGCGACGATGTAGCCGTTGCACCAGCCGACGAGCGCGCCGGCACCGAGGCCAGCGAGGACGCCGAGCGTGATGCTCCCGGTTTTGTTCATCACGACGGCGGCGAGCACGCCGGCGCAGGCGACGACGGAGCCGATGGAGAGGTCGAAATCACCCGCGGCGAGGCAGAACAGCATCGTGCAGGCGACCATGCCAGTCATGGAGACGGCTTGGGCGAGGCCCTTCATATTCACCAGCGAGAAAAAGTTCTCCACGAAGATCGAGCATCCGATGAACAGGATGGCGAGCACGACGAGCATGCCGGCCTTGTCGAAAAACGTGGCGAGCGCGCTGGGCTGGGTGGAGGCAGATGGGGAAGCGGGGGCGGACATGAAAGAGGGGAGGGGCGGAGGAACGCTCAAC
>JANYBX010000419.1 GCA_025360615.1 Opitutia bacterium | reverse complement strand
GCCAGCGGCGGCCAAAACAGCGGAGACGCCGGCGGCAGCCACCAAGCCGCTCCGCGCTTCGAGGACGTTGAGAGTTGAGGGTTGAGCGTTGAGAGACCGGAGTCGGATTTCTCGGAACTCAGGCCGAAGGGGGCCGTGGTCATGACGTCGGCGACGGAGACGGGGGACGTCGTGTCGAAGCGCGGAGCGGCTTGGTGGCTGCCGCCGGCGTCTCCGCTGTTTTGGCCGCCGCTGGCACCTTCGTTCACGGCGCCGCGCATTTCTTTTTTCACGCCGACCGTCGCCTTCTCGATGTTCGAGGCGCCGAGGCTGCGGAGATAATACGTCGTCTTGAGGCCGGCGTGCCACGCGTGGCGATACATGTGGCTGAGGGTTTTCAGGTCGGGAGTCTTGATCCAGAGGTTTACGCTCTGGGCCTGGTCGATCCACTTCTGGCGGCGGGCGGCGGCTTCCACGATCCACTTCGCGTCGATGTCGAAGGCGGTCAGATACTTTGCCTTCAGGTCGGCGGGGATGCGATCGATGTCCTTCACCTCGCCGTCGAAATACTTGAGGTTGTCCATCATGTCCTGATCCCAGAGTCCGCGGGCCTTCAGGTCTTTCACGAGGAAGGGATTCAGCACGATGAACTCGCCCGAGAGATTCGATTTCACGAAGAGGTTTTTATACGTGGGCTCGATGCAGGGGGAGGTGTTGGTGATGTTCGAGATCGTGGCGGTGGGCGCGATGGCGAGCACGTTGGAGTTTCTCATGCCTTGCTTCGCGATTTTCGCGCGGAGGGGCGTCCAGTCCATCTTGCCGCCGCGGGGAACGTCGACCGGCATGCCGCGTTCCTGCTCGAGGAGGTCAACGGTGTCCTGCGGGAGGAGGCCGCGATCCCACTTCGAGCCTTTGTAGCTGGAGTAGGTGCCGCGTTCGGCGGCGAGGTCGGACGAGGCTTCGTAGGCGTAGTAGGCGATGGCTTCCATGGCTTCGTCGCTGAACTCGACGGCGGCGGTGGAGGCGAAGGGCACGCTCTTCATGTAGAGCGCGTTCGCGAGGCCCATCATGCCAAAGCCGATGGGGCGGTGGCGCATATTAGAGCGCTCGGCGGCGGGCGTGGGGTAGAAATTAATGTCGATGACATTATCGAGCGCGCGGATCGCCATGCGGATGGTTTCGCGGAGCTTCGGGTGGTCGAGCGTGCCGTCGGCGAGGAGATGGGTCTCGAGGATGATGGAGCCGAGATTGCAGACGGCGGTTTCCTCCTTGGAGGTGTTGAGCGTGATCTCGGTGTTTTTCGTGATCAGGCCGTTAACCGTCCATGAATGCTCGTCGGTGAAGACCTGCAGGCAGAACGCGTCCTCATTGGGCAGTTGCTCCAGCGCGAGGAAGGTCGCGTGAAACTTCTGCGCGTAGCCGGCTTTCTCCAGATTCATGAGGAAGCGGGCGTTCCCGCGCAGCGCTCCGATGCCGGTGAGATTTTCGAGAATGCGGCAGCCTTGGATCGACATCACGTGCAGCCGGAATAGTTCAGCCTGCCAATACTCGCGCGTGCCACCGAGACCGTCGGGCAGCTCGGCCATGCCGGCGTCGCGCATTTTCGTGAGCGAGGATTTGATGCCGAAGTTGGCGAGGAGGATTTGGATTTCTTCCAAGAACGTCCGGCTGACGGAGGCCAGCGAGCACGTCGTAACTTCGCCGCTGGATTCGACCCCGGCATCCGCCGCGTAGAGCCCCCGCAGGTAAGCAGCGGCCGTCTCACGTGTGCCAGTCCAGACGAACTCGGGAACGCGAAGCTTAGTGTCGCGATTGAAGCCGCGCGCGGCGAGCAGGCGGGCGAGCGGAGCGGAGGCGAGGCGACGCTTGTATTCGTCGCCGGCAAAGCGCGGCGTGCGCGAAGAGGTCGTGCGGATGGCGATGTCCTCCTGGGAGAGCAGGCGTGCAACGCTCTCCTCAATTTGCGGAATAAGGCTGAACTCCTGGGCCCAGAGATCGACCAAAACGGAAGTCGTCCCTTCGCGGACCATAAATGTGCCGTCGCCAGCGACGATGCCGCAAAGGAACGCTTCGTCCGCCGCATCCACGGCACCCCAGAGGCCTTCGCCCTGTTGAGTCTCGATGAGATCGCCGTGCTTGAGATGCTGAGCCTCGACCCAGCCGCGATCCACGACCCAGACTTTGTGGTCGGGGGTGACTTTGTGGTTGTAGCCTTCCTTGGTGATGATGCGGACGATCGGAGCATCGGGCCGCGGCAGAAGCATGGGGCCGGCGGCAACGGGACCGCTACGGCTGAAGACGGTGTTAACAGGATCGTTGGCCAGCGGCTGATTGCCATCGCCGCCTACCAGCGCGGCGCGACGGGCGCGGGAGTAAAGTTCGCCCACGGTGACCAGACCTTCGGCCGTGACGACGCGTTGATCGGCGGTCATGCAGCACAGATTCGACGAGTGGATGACGCCGGCGTGATCCTGCGGGGAGCGGATGTTGCAGGTATCCTTGAAGGTGATCCATGGGTGGCCGGTCTCGAAGATGAGCGAGAGCATCTTTTTCCAGAGGTCGAGGGCCTCGACTTTCTGGCCGTAGATTTTGCCTTCCTCGGCGAGTTTCTCGTAGCGGACGTAGGCTTCCTCGAATTTGCGGCCGTAGAGTTCGTGGAGGTCGGGAACTTGGTTGGCGCGGAAGAGGGTCCAGGTGGTGCGGGCCTCCATGCGCTTCATGAAGAGGTCGGGAATCCAGTTGGCCGTGTTCATGTCGTGCGTGCGGCGGCGGTCGTCGCCGGTGTTTTTGCGCAGCTCGAGGAACTCGAAGATGTCGTTGTGCCAGGATTCAAGATACGCGCAGCCGGAGCCCTTGCGTTTGCCGCCCTGGTTGACGGCGAGGAGCTGGTCGTTGTGGAGCTTCAGGAACGGGATGACGCCTTGCGACTCGCCGTTGGTGCCGCCGATGTAGGCGCCGGTGCCGCGGACGGAGGTCCAGGAGCCGCCGAGGCCGCCGGCCCATTTGGAGAGGTAGGCGTTGTCGGCGATGCCGCGCTGGAAGATGCCTTCGATGGAGTCGTCGACGAAGTAGAGGTAGCAGGAGGAGAGCTGGGTGTGGAGGGTGCCGGCGTTGAAGAGCGTGGGCGTGCTGCTGCAGAAGCGGCGGTTTTTGTAGAGCGAGTAGAGGTCGCTGGCTTTGCCTTCGCGATCGACGGGTTCCTTGATGAAGAGGCCCATCGCGACGCGCATCCAGAAGAACTGGGGCGTCTCCAGGCGGCGCGAGGGTTTCTTGGTTTTGTCGATGATGAGGTAGCGGTCGTAGAGCGTCTGGATGCCGAGGAAGTC
>JANYBX010000400.1 GCA_025360615.1 Opitutia bacterium | reverse complement strand
GTCATTGGAACCGACAAATTGGTTGAAAACTTCACCTCCCACACCTCGGTAATTGATTCGAGGATGGGAAATTGATTCCCAACAAACCCCCAACAGAGCGATTTACCGGGCTAAGTTCGGGCCTCACCAGCCCGACCATTTGTCCTTGGTAATTCCCCATGTGCATCGAGCGCCGTCCGAGAGCGTCAATGCTCTGAAAAAGGGGAGGCGTGGAATCGCTGGGAGGATGTCGGATCGCGTAACTATACCTAGCGATTCGCCATTGAGAGAGCCGCCGTTGTGTCGATGATCGTGGCCATGAGACCCCGCGCTTTTTCGATCTCCTTTGCATTGGCCGCGTTCGTGTTTGGCGGGGCGGGCGTGGTGAGAGCGGGCACGGCGACGGATGTCACCGGGCTTTATTACACGGGTATAAACAACTCAGGCGGTTTGTTGAGTGGTGGAGCCCAGGATTCGCACTGGGCCGTGACGTTCGCGTCCGTCGCGGGCCCCACTGATGCCAGTTACCAAGGTTCCTCCTACGTCGTCAGCAACACCTACATCGACGCCGGTTGGACCCAAAACACGGCCTTCGCGCAGTGGATCGTCCCGCCGGGTGCCAGCACGGCTGCGTCGGGCGGCACCCTTGATACTGGCGGCGATTACCTTCCCGGTAACGGCACCGGCGGCAACAACAACTCCTTCACCAAAAACGAGGCCACTTTCGTCTACACCTTGGCGTTTAACATCGTCGGCACGGGCGGTGCTGGCAGCACGGTGACCAATTCCGTCTCGATCAGCCTGACGATCTCGGCGGACGACCAGTATTCGATCTTCGTCAATCCGGCGGGCAACGGCACGAGCCTGCCGACGGGAACGGCGGCTGCAACCAAGACGAACGCATGGAACAATTCCACCGCGGTGACGCTGCAAAACGGCACCACGGGCCTGAACGGCAATTCGATTTTTGTCATCGGCACCAATTATCTGACGGTCGTCGTGGACAACACCAACAGCATCACCACTACCAGTTCCAGCACGGCGCTCAACCCCAGCGGCTTGTTGGTCTACCAGGTGGGCGCGGCTACGTTGGTCGGCGGCATGCCGGTCCCCGAGGTCGGCACTTGGCTGCCGCTGGCGGGCGCACTCGGTCTCTATGGCTGCTTCACGCGGCGCCGGAGCCGGCAGGATGCCGCGGCGCTAGTCTAAGTTCTGTTTGATCAGCGCCATTTCCTGCGTCGTCAGCGTGCGCGGATCGAGCGAAGCGAGGAGCGGGCGCGCCTCGGATTTTTGTCCCGCACTGGCGAGCGCGAGACCGTACGCAAAGGCCACGGCCGAGGAATTTTTCACTTCTGCGCTCACGGGTTTGAGCAAGGCGAGCGCTTCAGCCGTGCGATTTTGGATGGTGAGCACGAAGGCGTAGGTCGCGCGAAACGAGAGGTCGCCGGGCCGATGTTCAAAATTTCCGCGGGCGAGCTGTTCGACGGCGCGCAGGTCTTTGCCGAGCAGAGCGGCGAAGAAGGCGTAGTTATTGGTGATCGCGGCATCCTCGGTCCGCATCGAATGGAGTTGTTGAAACGCGCGATACTGGCCCTCGGCATCGCGCTGGGTCTGGTAGTGCCGCGCGAGGGTGCCGAGCGCCGTCAGCGCCATGCCGGGCTGCTCGACCGTGATCCAAAGGAGAGCGACGGCTTCCTCGCGCAGGTCCCAATGATAGATCGCATCGGCGGTGAAGAGAGCGGAGGCGCCGTTGCTGGGCGCGCGGGCCAGCAGGGTTGCCCAGAGATTTTTGGCGCGGGTGTCCTGGCCAAGCTGGCGGGCCGCGTGCATGGCGTAGGCGAGCCGAATTAAATCAAGCGAGCGGCCCCAGTCGCCATTTTCAGTCCACGCATTCAGCTCCGGCCAGCGGGCCGACTGGCGCAGGGCTTCGGCCACGGCGACGACGGCGGGCGGCTGGTGGGTGAGGACAGCGGGCAACGTTTGCGCCCACGCGAGCGCATCGGTGCTGCGGCCGATTTGGTTGAGCCAGCCGATGAGCGTGGCGACGTTGGTCGGGTCGGCGGCGTGGTCTTTTTCCATCGTCGCGAGCACGGTGGCGAACTGCGCCGGGTCGGCTTTGGAAAGGGCGAGGAGACAGGAAGGCAAGTCGCCGAGGGTGCAACGCGGATGGGCGCGCAACGCCTCGGCGTGAGCGAGCATCGCCGGGCGGTCGTCGTGGAGGATCGCGTCGTTCAACAGCGCACGCAGCGCCTCCGCGCCCCACGCCGGATTGGCGGTCCATTTCCTGAGGAACCCGAGACCGCGCTGGCGCTCCACGGGATCACGGGCGTTGAGGAGGATGATGCCCAGCGGCACCTCGTCGAGCGCGAGAGGACCGTCGAGACGGAGCGCCAGTTCAAAATGATCGCGCGCGGCGGTGAGCTGTTGCCGGCGGCGGGCGAGTTCGCCGGCGACGCGTTGCGCGGAAGCGGAGGCGGAGAAGGCGGAGGCAGGCAGCGTGGCGAGGGCGCGCTCGGCCTCCTCCGGGGCGTCGGCGAGCAAGGCA
>JANYBX010000303.1 GCA_025360615.1 Opitutia bacterium | reverse complement strand
GGTCGCCCGGCCGCACGCAACGCGCCACGGCCGAGTCGTTCCAAGTCGGTGGCAAGGGCATCAACGTCTCGAAAATGCTCACGCGTCTCGGCGCGCCCAATACCGCGCTCTGCTTCGCCGGCGGCGCCCCCGGCGCCGAGTGCGCCGCGTGGCTGGAGGCGCGGCCTGAGAAATTTTCGGGCGTGCGCGTTTTCCCCACCACCACGCCCACCCGCACCGGCACCGTCGTCCGCGACGCCACCCACGCCGAGACCACCTTCCTCGGCCCCGACGCGCCGCCCGACGCCGCCGCGATCCGCGCCTGCGCCGATTTTCTCGACGCCCAACCCGCCGGACAAGTCCTCGCCATCTGCGGCAGCCTTCCCGGTTGGGCGCACTCCGACTACGACCCCTTGCGCGCCGCCTTCAACCGCTGGCTGACGCGCGGCGTGCTCGCGGCCGACACCTACGGCGCGCCGCTCGAATGGTTTCTCACGCGCGGTACCGCGCTCGTCAAAATCAACGCCGATGAATTTCGCTCCACCCTCGGCGCCGCCCCGGACTTCGACGCCACGCGCAAAAGCCCCGTCGCCCGCTGGGTCGTGACCGACGGCCCGCGCGAAGTGTGGCTGCGCGACACCGACGGCACAACCGCCCGGCTCACGCCGCCACCCATGCAGGAAGTCTCCCCCACCGGCTCGGGCGACGTGCTCTTTGCCGCGCTCCTGCACGCGTGGATCAACCGCCAGTCTTCGCTCGCTGCCGCCGTGAAATTCGCGTTGCCCTACGCCACCGCCAACGCCGCCCATCCCGGAATCGCCGATTTCCTCGAACCGGCGATGATTTCAGAGTGAAGATTGCCAAATAAAGCCTTGCTTTAACCGGCTCAAAACCGTTTTTTCTGCGGTTTTATTTATGAAAGCCACTATCAAAACCCAAGGCCAGCAGTTCACTGTGACCGAGGGCGACATCCTCATCGTCAACCGCTATCCCAAGACGGAAGCCGGTCAAACTGTTGAGATTACCGAGGTCCTCGCCGCCGGTGAAGGCACCGATTACAAGGTCGGCCGCCCCACGCTCATGGGTGCCTCCGTCTCCGCCACGATTCTGGAAAACAAGCGCGGCGACAAGGTCATCGCCTTCAAGAAAAAGAAACGCAAAGGCTTCGAGAAAAAGCGCGGTCACCGCCAGGAGCTTTCCGTCATCAAGATTCAGACCATCACCGTCTAAAATTTTAACCACACCCACCCACCATGGCGCATAAAACAGGTCAGAGTTCCACGTCCAACGGCCGCTCCAGCAAAGCGAAGCGGCTCGGCGTTAAGAAATTCGGTGGTGAGTCGATCCTCGCCGGCGGCATCATCATCCGCCAGCGCGGCAGCAAGACCCACGCGGGCAAGAACGTCGGCATCGGTCGCGACTGGACCCTCTTCGCGCTGAAGGACGGCACCGTCAAATACGACAAGCCCCACCGCAGCGTCGCCGTCGTCTAGCCGGCCTCGCGATTTTATCTTCCCAACGCAGCCCGAAACGGCTGCGTTTTTTGTTGCCCGCCATGTCCGACCGCCTCGCCGAACTCCTCCGCCAGCGCGCGCAGCTCCAGGAACAGTTGGCGCAGCTCGACCGTCAAATCGCCGCGGCTGCGTCGGCCATGGCACCGGAGCTTCCGCCGTCCGCCCCGAGCGCTTCGAAAATCCCCTCCGTCCCAGTGGTCATCACGGACCCCGACGCGATCATCGGCCAATACGCCAGCGATTCGAACCGACTGAAGACCGACGTGCGTAAAGGCTGCCTTCTCTACGCCGCGCTCGCCCTTCTCCTCTTGATCCTCGGCATCGCCGGCCTCCTCCGCTTCTCCCGACACTGACTTTTTAGGGCGAGGCTTGAACACGGTGGGAGGGCTTTCTCGTCTCGCCGTAGCCTTGGCGTAGGCGGAACGCCTCGACTCGCACCGCCGCAAAAAAATCCCTGCTTCAGCGCCCAAAGAAATCCGCGAACCACTCTGCTCCGCGCTGGTCTAGCCCGGCGAACCTTGAGCCCGCTGATTTCCCCTCTCATCAATTCTCTCGACGCGCCGTGGGCCAAGGTGGCCGGAGTTTACCGCCGCATCTGCCTGCTGCGCGCCAACGGTCACGACGCCGAGGCTGATCGCGTGCAAGCCGAAGAGCTCGCCCCCGCCCGCGTCGCCGCCGAGCGCGAGACCCATTCTGCAGACTCTCCCGAGTCGGAATTACTCATCCAATCGCTGCTCGACGCCGAGGATGCCCGCGTCGCCGAGGCGCTCCTCTTCGCCGAGATTCTCGCCCCCCTCATCGCCGAACGCATTCGTCCCCTGCTGGTCCTCGGACCGGTTGCATCGCGCCCCCCCTTCCCCTCGGACCGCGAGTCACCTCGCGCCCTTCCTCCGCCGTCCGTTCGCAGCGAAGCCACGCCCAGCATCGCCGCCCTCATCGACGGCATGCTCGCCCAGGAGCGCGGGCGGCCCTCCCGTTAAGCACCCTTCCAATTTCTCCAGCCTCGATCGCACAGCGTTCTCAAAATCGAACTCCCATGACCACTGCCATCCTTGAAAAGCCCAGCGCCTCCGCCACCTCCGCCGGATCCACCGCTCCCTACGCCACGATCAACGCGCCCCGCCCGCCCGCCGCCAAGACGAAGACCGTCCTCGTCGGCTTCGATTTCGGCACCAACAAATCCTGCCTCCTCGCCGGCTCTCCCGGCGCGACCGACATCGCCGTCAGCAAAGTTATCCCCTCCGTCGTCGGCTACGTGAAGGACGGCATCGTGGACGGCATCATCGCCGGCAACGCCCGCATCCTCTATGGCGAGGAAGCCCTGCGCGCCCGCCTCCACGTGAAACTCGTCGCCCCGCTCCGCGAAGGCATCATCGCCGATCCCGACGCCGCGCGCGATTTCCTCAAACACATCCGCACCCTCGCCGATCCCTCCACCACCGCGGAAATCCGCGCTGTCGTCGGCATGCCCGCCAACGCCACCGAAAACTCCCGCGACGACGTGCGCCGCTGCGCCCAAGGCATCTTCGACCGCATCCTCATGATTCCCGAGCCGTTCCTCGCCGCGCTCGGCTACCGCGAAGATTCCCGCGTCGGCCAGTCGGCCTACGTCGATCCCGTGACCAACTCGCTCTTCATCGACATCGGCGGCGGCACCAGCGACCTCTGCCTCGTGCAGGGTTATTTCCCCACCCGCGAAGACCAAATCAGCATCCCCTTCGCCGGCGACGCCATCGACGAACTCATGCACGAGGAACTCGACCGCACCTACCCGAACAACGGCCTCACGCGCCTCAAGGTCCGCGAGATCAAGGAAACCCACTCCTACGTCGGCCCCAGCCGCAAGCCCCTCGACGTAAAAGTCATTCTCGGCGGCAAAGCCCATACCCTGGAACTGGGCGACGTCGTCGGCCGCGCCTGCAACACCCTCGTCGATAAAATTTATCCCGCGCTCACGACGCTGATCGCGCGCGCCTCCTCGGACTCTGTCGTCACGCTGCTCCAAAACATCATCGTCACCGGTGGCGGCTCGCAAGTTCGCGGCCTCGACACCGTGCTTCAGAAAAAGCTCAGCGACGACGGCTACGAGGCGCCGAAAGTGAAACTCGCCGGCCAGGATTTCCAACGCTACGTGGCCATCGGCGCCCTCAAAGCCGCCCGCGCCGCCCGCGAAAACCAGTGGCAGGTGCTGCTGAATTAAAGGTCGCGCGGGTTATCCATAACCCGCCGCTCCGACTCAGTCCGCTTAGAAACGTGAAACTCAAACTGGCGCGTTAGGGATAACGCGCCCTACCCTCGGGCCCGCGGCATCCCCACCCTCAGCTCACCGCCGGATAACTCCCGAGCCACTTTACCATCGGGCAGAAACTCCGCAGCTCGGCGAGCGCCGCCGCGTGAGTTCGGGGAAGAACAACGTCTGGTGACTGGGGTCCCACCGATCTCCATCAATCAAGTGCAACGGGACGGCCCCCATGAGACTCGCAACCCAGCCAACGCGAAAGCCGTTTGCCGCTCTCAGCGGCGAAGTTCGGCTTTCGGCGTTTGGTGAGGGCCTCAAGCGAGTGCCTTCGCAAAAAGAGCTGGCGGGTGTTCTTCAAGTGACGACACGCCATTTGCGGAGATGGGAAAGCGCAGAGGCCGCGGCGAACCGGCCCTGCTCACAACCCTACACGCATGCGGATTTGTGGCGTCTGTATCAGCGGCGCGGCCGGAAAGCATGGGACCGGGCTTTCGCGACGCGTTCGGGCTTGGCTGACGTTTTTGAGCGTTTTGATCAGATCCGTTTCGGCGCTGATGCTCAGGGACCGAAGGACGACCGCTCCATGATGGCCGCGATGATGTTGCGTAGCATTGCGGCGGAGGGCGACGAGACGGATGCGGAATCGCTACCACGCATGTTTGGTGCGGGACTCGCCACGGCCGCGAAAACCCAGCTCCGTCTGATTGTCGATTGTGCCCACGCGCGAGATGTTCTCGTGAAGGCATTTTTTGAGGCGGCATTGATTGCGGAGGCGAAGCTGGTGCCATCTGGGGTTGAGACGGATTCGCCTGTGACGCTATCAGCGTTAACGTATCGCCACGATGAAGGTCGATAAATCATTTATGAATCAGTATCTTGGGTCACTGCGATGTCTTGTAATGCCGAAAAAATTGCCTCATATTTTCGGCATTATAAAATGAAAAACGCCTACGGCACTCTCCAGAATAGCATCCTCCGCCGCATCAAAAGCAAGGGGGCGGAGTGGGCGTTTACTCCAAGCGACCTAGCTGATTTTGGAGACCCTCGCTCGGTGGGCAAGGCTCTCACCCGCTTGGTCCAAGACGGCACAATCCGTCGTGTCCGGCGCGGCGTTTATGAAATTCCCCGGGAGCATCCATTGATCGGCACCGTCGGCGCTGGTGCGGATGCAGTGGTTGCGGCCATCGCCCGGCGTGATGGGTTAAAGCTCCTCACCTCGGGCGCACATGCGGCCAATCTGCTCGGTCTGAGCACGCAGGTGGCGGCCAAGAGCACTTATGGCGTGCAAGGACGTTCGCGCACCTCGCAGGGGATCGGTCGGGCCGCCGTGGAGTTCAAGCGCCGCTCGCCAAAAGCCATGATGATGGCGGAGCGGACCAGCGGGTGGGTCGCGGAAGCCCTGCGCAGCATCGGTCGCGCCCACATCGACATGGAGCGCCTGCAACCGTTGCGTGCGCGCCTGGGCGCGAAAGAAAAAAAACAACTGCGCGACGACCTGCGCTATGCGCCGGCGTGGATGCGCCCTTTTTTCCTGGAGCTGGCACGCGATGAGTAAACCGACCTTCTGGCAGCTTTCCGGACGAGATCAACGCGCCCTGTTCTCCGAGGCGAGCGAGCGCCTCAGCATCCCGGCGCACATGGTCGAGAAAGACGCGTGGGTCTGCTGGACCTTGCGCGAACTCTTCACGCTGCCGGACGCGCGGGCGCACTTTATTTTCAAAGGCGGGACATCGCTGTCGAAGGTCTGGAAGGTCATCCATCGTTTTTCCGAGGACATCGACATCTCCCTCAGCCGCGAATGGCTGGGGTTTTCCGGAGCTCGTGATCCCGAAGCGGCCGTCAGCCGCAAGCAGCGCACCAAACTGCTCGATGAACTCTCCGCCACCTGCGCGGCCAAGCTGCAAGGCGAGGTTGCGCCTTCCCTCCGCCAGCGAATCGCAGCCGCTTTCGGGTCCGAAGGCTGGGCGCTCGAAGTTGCCGACGACGATCCGCAGACTTTGCTGTTCCACTACTCCAGCGTTTTTGCCGAGAGCACCGGCGGAGGTTATGTCCGTCCCGTGGTGAGAATCGAGTGCGGGGCGCGCTCTGATCGCTGGCCCGTCGCCGAGCAAAGTATGACTGCCTACGTCGCGGAGGCGTATCCGCAGGCGTTTCCCGATGCGGTCTTCACTGTGCCCGTGTTGGGCATCGAGCGCACCTTCTGGGAAAAGGCCACGATCCTGCACGCCGAAGCCCACCGCCCGGCGGACAAGGCCATCCCCGAACGGTTCTCCCGCCACTACGCTGATCTTGCCGCCTTGGCGCAACATGCGGCCGGTCCCGAAGCGCTCGCTCGCGATGATCTGCGCGCCCGCGTGGTCGAACACAAACAGGTGTTTTTTCCAGCGGCTTGGGCAAATTATGAAACGGCGGCGCCCGGCACGCTGAAGCTCATTCCCTCGGTCGAACGACTGGCCGCATTGGAGAGTGACTACCGGGCAATGCAGGAAATGTTTTTCCGCTCACCGCCGACTTGGTCGGAGATTTTGGCGACGCTGACCGCCTTGGAAATTCGCATTAACTCGGCTCAGCTCACCGCCGGATAACTCCCGAGCCACTTTACCATCGGGCAGAAACTCCGCAGCTCGGCGAGCGCCGCTTTCATCGACGCGTCGTCGTGGTGGCCGCTCACATCGAGAAAGAAATAATAATCCCACGGGCGTTTCTTGCTCGGTCGCGACTCGATCTTCGAAAGATTGATGCCGCGGCTCGCGAGCGGATTGAGCATGCGGAGCAACGCGCCCGAGTGCGCCGCCGCCTCGTCGCCGAGCGAAACGAGCAAGCTCGTTAAGTCCTTCCCGCCGCCGACCGCGCCCGAGGATTTGCGCCCCAGCACGAAGAAGCGAGTGGTGTTGTCGGCCTTGTCCTGGATGTTTTTCACGAGCACCGGCACACCGTGAAACTCCGCCGCCAGCTCGCTCGCGACCGCCGCCACACCCGGCTCGACTTTCGCGATCTGCACCGCACGCGAGGTGCTCGTCGCATCGACGAGCTGCGCGTGCGGCAGGTGGCGTTGCAGCCAATGCCGGCACTGGCCGAGAGCCTGATCTTTCGACAAAACTTTTTCGATCTTCTCCATCGGCGTCGCCGAAATGAGCGCGTGCGTGATCTCCAAATAAATCTGCGCGACGATCTTCAGGTCGCTCTCCACGAAACTGTCGAGCGCCTCGCGCACCGATCCCTCCGTGGAATTCTCGATGGGAATCACCGCGTAGTCCGCCTCGCCCTTTTCGACCGCAGTGAAAATATCGCTCACCGTCGCCATCGCGTGATAGTCCACGCTCGCGCCGAATTTCTTCATCGCCGCCGCGTGCGTGTTCGTCGCTTCCGGCCCGAGATACGCGATCATCAGCGGCTTCTCCAGCGCGATGGCCGCTGACATAATCTCGCGGTAGATCGCCTTCAACGCGTCGTTCTTGATCGGCCCGGCGTTCTGCCCGGAAACTTTCCGGAAGACCGCGTCCTCGCGTTCCGGCACGTAGATTTCGCCGCCCGTGCTGCGCTTGATTTTCCCGATCTCCGCCGCGAGTGCGAGCCGCTGGTTGATGAGCTCGACCAACTGTCGGTCGAGCACGTCGATCTTTTCGCGAATGGGGCCGAGTTCCATGTTAGGCTTGGGTCGGAGCCGGGGACTCAGCTTCCGTCGTGGTGGAAAGCGCAGGAGCTTCGCCGCTCGCCACCGCCGTGGTTTCCAGCGTCATTTGCTCGGTCTCCAAGCCCATGTCCGCGTCGCCGGGCGTGCTGGGATTCGTGGCATTCTTGAGCCACTCGTCGATCTGGCGCGACGAAAGCACATCCGACGCCGGCAACTCGTCGAGCGACTTGATGCCGGTGAATTCCAAAAACTTGTCCGTCGTCCCGTATTGCAGCGGACGCCCGGGCAAATCCGCGCGACCCACGATATAGACGAGATCGCGCTCCAACAGTTTATTGAGTCCCGCCTCCGCCGACACCCCGCGAATCGTCTCGATCTCGGTGCGCGTGACCGGTTGCCGGTAGGCCACGACCGCGAGCGTCTCCAGCGACGACTGACTCAGCTTCACCGGCGGCGGTTCCTGCCGCAAAATCCGCACCCAGCGCGCAAACTGCGGCTGCGTCACAAGCCGGTAGCCACTCGCGCCCTCGATGAGCAGCAGCCCCTCGTCCGCGGCGCGCAACTCCGCCGCGATCAAATCCATCTCCTCGCGAATCTGCGTCGCCGTCACCAGCGACGGCACGTCCTGATAAAGCTCCGCTTCACCGGGCAGCTCCACGGCGATCTCGGCCGCTTCCGCGACTTCGCTCACGCCTGCGGGCACCGCTCCCGCTTCCCCCGTCGCCGTCGGTTCCGCCGCTGGCGCATCATCGCTCACGATCCCCGGCAAGGGCAGCGTTTGCTGTTCATGAAACCGCGTGAACGCCGCCTGCACATCCTTGATCGCCAGCGGCTGGTTCGAGGACAGCAGCAGGGCCTTGAGCACTTTTTTTAAGTTGAACGCCATGCGGTGAAAATCGCCGCGAGTGAATGCGACGCCCATTCGCACGTGCAATCATGAAAACACTGCGACGCTGTTCCTCCCTGCCCGCAAACGCGCTTGCCCCCGACGCCTCCGGCTCTGAACTCTCAACCCTCACTCTCCGCTCTCAACTGCCCGCCCATTTCCCCATGTCCCAACCCGCCGACTCCCTCCGCCCGCACTCCTCCGTCGTCGTTGACGGCAACGACCGCGCTCCCGCTCGTTCCATGCTGCGAGCCGTCGGCTTCACCGACGAAGATTTCAAAAAGCCCCAGATCGCCGTTGCCTCCTCCGCGAGCAACATGACGCCTTGCAACGTCCACCTCGGCGAGCTTAGCGAGCACGCGCAAAAAGGCATCAACGCCGCCGGCGGCAAAGCCGTTTACTTTAATACCATCACCGTCACCGACGGCATCAGCATGGGCACGCAGGGCATGCGCTACTCCCTCGTTTCCCGCGATGTCATCGCCGACTCCATCGAGACCGCCGTCGCCGCCGAGGGCTTCGATGGCCTCGTCGCCATCGGCGGCTGCGACAAAAACATGCCCGGTTGCATGATGGCCATCGCCCGCCTCAACCGCCCGGCCGTCTTCATCTACGGCGGCTCCATTCTCCCCGGTTTCGCCGCCGCCGATTGCGATAAACAAAAGCCCCTCGATATCGTCTCCGTCTTCGAAGCCGTCGGCAAACACGCGAAGGGCGAGCTCACCGACGCCGGCCTGCGCGACGTCGAGGCCACCGCCATTCCCGGCCCCGGCTCCTGCGGCGGCATGTATACCGCCAACACCATGGCCACCGCCATCGAGGCCCTCGGCATGAGCCTCCCCAACAGCAGCGCCCAGCTCGCCGTCGGCAAAGAGAAACGCGAAGACTGCGAACGCGCCGGCGCCGCCGTCATGGCCATGCTCAAAAAAGGAATAAAACCCCGCGATATTCTCACGCGAAAAGCCTTCGAGAATTCCATCACTGTCTGCCTCGCCCTCGGCGGCTCGACCAATCTCATTCTCCATCTCCTCGCCATCGCGCACTCCGCCGAGGTCCCGCTCACGCTCGAGGATTTCAAAACCATCGGCGACCGCGTCCCGCTCCTCGCCGACGTGAAACCCTTCGGCAAATACGGCATGGCCCACCTCATCCGCATCGGCGGCATCCGCCCGATGATGAAAATCCTCCTCGACCGCAGCCTGCTTCACGGCGATTGCCTCACCGTCACTGGCGAGACGATGGCCGAGTCCCTCAAGGACGTGCAGCCCTACCCGTCCTATCCCGACCAGCAGGACGTCATCCGCCCGTGGGACAAACCCATCAAGGCCGACACCCACCTCCGCGTCCTCCACGGCAACCTCGCCCCCGGCGGCGCCGTCGGCAAAATCACCGGCAAGGAAGGTCTCTACTTCAAAGGCCCCGCCAAGGTCTACGAGAGCGAAGAAGACGCCCTCAAAGGCGTCCTCCGTGGCGACGTCGGCAAAGGCGACGTCGTCGTCATCCGCAACGAAGGCCCCGTCGGCGGCCCCGGGATGAGAGAAATGCTTTCGCCCACCAGCGCCATCGCCGGCCGCGGCCTCATCAAGGATGTTGCGCTGATCACCGACGGCCGCTTCTCGGGCGGCTCGCACGGCTTCGACGTCGGCCACATCACGCCCGAAGCCGCGAAAGGCGGCCCCATCGCGATCGTGAAAAACGGCGACCTCATCGAAATCGATGCCGTGAAAAACACCATCAGCCTCCTCATCCTCGACGCCGACTACACCGCGCGCATGGCCGCCTACCAGCCGCTCCCGCCAAAAGAAACCCGCGGCGTCCTCGCCAAATACGCGAAGCTCGTCACGAGCGCCTCCGAAGGCGCGGTCACGGACAAATATCTCTAAAATTAGGGCGCGAATTCGTCCATTCGGCCGGTCCCTATCCGTCGTCCGAAGTGTTTCGCTTCCGCGCAGGCCGCCTGCTTGCAGGCGCTCCGGACGTCCCGACTCACCCCTTTTCGATCTGGCTGCGACCTCGCCGGCATGAGTTTTTCATCAGCTATCCCTCCCTCATGAACCTAAAAATCCCTGCCCGCCCCCTTTCCCTCGCCCTGATCGCCACCCTCGCCTCGTTACTCTACCCCTGCCGCGGCGAAGAACCCAAGCCCCTCGCAGCCGCAGCCACACCATCCGCCCCCGCCAAAGCCGTCGCACCCTCGTGGCCCGCCGACAAGCCCGTCGCCCCCGTCGTGCTGCCCGGCAAAGGCCTCGCCGAGCATGATTTTTTCTACGCCGGCGAAGCCAAAACCCGCGACATGTATATCGTGCGAAAAGGGCAGATCGTCTGGTCCTACAACGACTCCACCGGCCGGGGGGAAATCAGCGACACCGTCCTCCTCTCCAATAGCAACATCCTCTTTGCCCACCAATTTGGAATCACCCTCATCACGCCCGAG
>JANYBX010000280.1 GCA_025360615.1 Opitutia bacterium | reverse complement strand
AGAAAAGGATTGGCGTCGTCCATGAAAAGCCCGCCAACAGAACGCCATCCCCCGCCCCGCGCAAGCCCCGGCAATTGCCGGTCAATGACCGGCAGCGTCACGAGGTTCGCTCGGCCTCGAAGCGATAAAATGTCCACGTAGCCCGCACGCCGCCCGTAACGCTGAACCTCGCCTCGTAGTCGCGTAGCAGTTGGCGCATCCGGCCGGGTGCGAAGCGCTGCGAGGGCGCGGCACCCACACCGTGCAGGGTGCGCAGGAATTCCCGCGCTGACTCGTAGACAAACACTCGCGGCTCACTGTCGTCGCGCAGAATTTTCAAACCCGCCTGCGCGAGACTCACTCGCCACGCCGAGGGCGGACGCCACGTCAGCGGATCTTCGCCCCCGCTCAGCTTCCGTAGTTCAGGCAAACTCTCCGCGGCAAACAATCCCGCCAGCACCCGCCCGCCCGGAGCGAGTTGCGCGCGCCACGCCGCGAAAACCTGCTCGGGACTGCGCGCCCACTGAAGCATTCCACTCGAAAAAATCCAATGCCACGGGCCAGTCAGCGGCTCCTCCGCCGCCATCACGCGCCACTCCGCTTGCGGAACCGCCACGCGACCGGCCGCGCACATCGCCGCGGAAATATCCGTGGCCGTCACGCCACCCGGCCAGCCGGCAAGTTTTCGCGTGAACAAGCCCGGCCCCGCGCCGGCTTCGAGCGCGCGGCCCGTGCGCTCAGCCGGCAACCACTCCGCCAGCCAATCCACCAACGCCCTCTGCACGCGGGCGTGCTTCTCATAGGCTGTCGCCGCCCGGTCGAAACTTGTCGTCACCCGCGCGCTCATGTGGCTTTTTCCACAGGCGTCGAATGCGAGTTCGGAAGGTAGGGCGGGTTATCCTTAACCCGCCGCTGCGACTCGGCGTTCACCATCGGGCTGGGCGCAACCAGCGCGTTAGGGATAACGCGCCCTACCTTTTCCACCGCCTCCGCGAACGTGCGCAACAACGCCGCTGCGTGGTGCCCGCCGCCCGGCACGCTCACGATCTCCGGCGCGATCTCGCGCAACCGCACCACGTCGAGAAGCAAATCGTTTTCGCCGCACCACGCGCGCCAGCCCGACGGCAACGCGGGCTCCACCGCAGTTTTCTCCAGCTGCTCCAGGCCCCACGCCAGCTCCGCGAGGTCTCCGAGGTAGGGCGGGTTATCCTTAACCCGCCGCTGCGACTCGGCGTTATCAAAAGAGCCGAGCGCAACCGGCGCGTTAAGGATAACGCGCCCTACCTCCGGCACATCGAGTCCCGCGCGCCGATAAAAATCCGCGAGCGCTTCTGGCGGATCGCGCCGCAACCAGCGCACGAGCTGGCGAATCTGCGCGAGCGCCACGCGGCCGCCCGCGTTTTTCTCCCGGGGAAAAGCAAAAATCGGCGCGAGCAACGCGACCCGGCCAAGCCGCTCCGCGCGCGTTGCATCGCTCAACAACAGCAGCGAGCCGAGCGAATAACCGACGACCCAGTCAAACGGCCGAGCCCGAGGCCCGGAGGTGGCACGGGCGTCTCGCCCGTGGGTTTGTGCCCGACCATCCGACATGGGCAAGATGCCCATGCCACTTACCGCCTCGAGCTGCGCGAGCGCGGTCGGACTCGATGCCACGAAAACATGCTCCGCGTCGGGAAACGCCACACGCGCCAGCGGCGCAAACCACGTCTCCGGCACGGCCCAGCCGAGCACCCAGCCCATTTTTTTCATTGCTCCATCCTCCACTCCGCCATCGCCGCCAGCACGCGGGTCGCGGCCGCCTCATCGAACGTGCGCTTGAGCGAAAACCGCAGCCGGCTCGTGCCGGCGGGCACCGTCGGCGGACGCACCGCGGCGGCGAGAATTCCTTTTTCGCGGAGCGCACGCGCCAGCGAAACCGCCGCGTCCGCCGAGTCGAGTCGCACGGGCACGACGGGCGAATCGCCATCGGGCGCATCCCAGCCCCCGGCCTGCAGGCGTGCCCGAAAAGCCCGTGAGAATTTTTGCCATTCGGTCTGCTGCGCCGCGAGGATTCGCACGCGGGCGAGCGCCGCAGAGGCTGCTGCCGCGTTGATCGGCGAGAGCGCGGTCGAATAAATAAATTCACCGGCGAAGTTCACCAGATAGTCGCGCACCACCGGATCGCGGAAGAGTGTGTAGGCACCGCCTGAGGCGAGCGTTTTTCCCAGCGTGCCGATCAGCACATCCACCGTCGCCTCGACGCCGGCGGCGCGAACGAGGCCCGCGCCTTCCGGCCCATACCAGCCGAGCGCGTGCGCTTCATCGACGATGAGTTGAAATCCAAAACGACGCTTCAGCTCCGCGAGCCGGGCGAAATCAGGAAAACCGCCGTCCATGCTGAACACGCTTTCGGTCACCACGAAAATCGTCCGCCCGCTTGGCGCGGCGCGCGTCAGCATTTCTTCCAAATGCTCGAGCCGGAGATGCTCGTAGCGCTGGAGACGCGCGCCGCTGCGGAGCAAACCCGCGATCATGCTGTGATGGATCAGCCGGTCGGCCAGCACGAGATCGCCGCGCGCCGGCAGCAGGCTGAGCACGGCGGAATTGGCCGCGTAACCGCTGTTCCACAACAGGCCGCTCCCAAACCCGTGCCAGCCGCACAGCTCGCCGACGAGCCGCTCATGCGGTGCGCGCCAGCCGGTGATAAGCGGCGAGGCCGACGCCGAGGCGCCGTGCTCGCTCACCGCCGCAGCGACAGCGGCTGCGATGGCCGGGTCGCGGGCGAGCGCGAGGTAGTCGTTGTCCGCGAGATTGAGCACATCCTCGCGCGGATCGGTGACGCGCAATGAGCGGAGCAGGCCTTGTTGCGCGCGCTCGGCGAGGATGCGTTGGAAACGCCGGGGGAATTTTTCGGCGGCGGCTGGAAGCTCGGCGGCAGTTTCAAGGTAGGGCGGGTTATCCCTAACCCGCCGCTGCGACTCGGTGTCGTCGAGCGGGCCGAGTCCAACCGGCGCGTTAGGGATAACGCGCCCTACCCCGGACGCTTCTTCCAATAAATTGGCTCGCACTTTTTCCGGCTGCTTCACCCGTAGGGCGTCGTGCTCCTGCTCGGCCCACACGGGCACGCCGGCGGCGGCGAGACCGTCGCGATTCGAGGTCGCGGTGGCAGCGTCGACGACGCTCGTGGCGTTGAGCCACACGCCGGCGTGCAACTCGCGTTCCACCGCGCGCGCGTAGGCGAGTCGCGACTGATTGATGGCGCCAAGACGATCCGGCACGACGATCACCGTGGCGTCGGCCGCGATGGCCACGGCGAAATCCGCCCAATCGCGACCCTGAGCATCGAGCGGTGTCGCGATGCCGCCCGCGCCCTCGACGATGCGCCAGTCGCACGCGGGCAACGCGCGAGTTTTCTCCACCAGTTCGGCAAAAGAAATCTCCACGCCCTCGGCCCGCGCGGCGGCGGCGGGTGCGAGTGGCGCGGTGAAAGTCGCGAGCGTGATCGCCGAGACTTCCACGCCCGATAAACGTCGCGCGCAGGCGGCGTCGCCTTCGACGGACGTGCCGGCGGCGCGCCCGGTTTCCACCACTTTCACGAGCTGCACGCGCGCGCCATCGGTGGCCAGCAGACGCGCGAGCGCGGCGACGGCGTGCGTCTTGCCCACGCCGGTGTCGGAGCCGGTGACCAACACCGTGCGCATGACGCTCAGGCGTTCGCCTCCGCGCACGCGGGTTCTTTTGGCTGCGAGACCAGTGGATGCAGGCCGAGTCGCGCGAAGAGCCGCATGTCGTCGGAGCGCCCCGGATTCGGCGTGGTGAGGAGTTTGTCGCCGAGGAAAATACTGTTGGCTCCGGCGAGGAAGCAGAGCGCCTGCAACTCGTCGCTCATCTCCGTGCGTCCGGCCGAGAGCCGCACCATCGCGCGCGGCATGAGGATGCGGGCCGTCGCGATGATGCGCACGAACTCGATGGGATCGACGGGGGCCTTGTCGGCCAGAGGAGTTCCTTCGACCGGCACGAGCGCATTGATCGGCACCGAATCCGGCTGCGGGTCGAGCCGCGCGAGTTCGCC
>JANYBX010000251.1 GCA_025360615.1 Opitutia bacterium | reverse complement strand
CGAAATCCATGCCGCGCGTGCAATGCCACGCTCGCCGCATTCTCCGGAAAAATGCCCGCCTGCAACGTCCACACGCCCGCCTCCTCCGACCGCGCGATCAATCCGCGCAACAACGCCGCGCCCACGCCGCCGCCCCGCGCCGCCGTGCCGACATAAACGCTCACCTCCGCCACGCCCGCGTAAACGCACCGATCCGACACCACCGCCAGCGTCGCCCAACCAAGAATTTTCCCGCCGTCACGAGCCACGATCCCACACTCCCACAATTTCCCCTCTGAAAAATCCGCGAACGAATCCGGCGGCGCACCCGCAAACGTCGCGTGTCCCGTGGCAATTCCCTCCGCATAAATCGCCGCCACCTCCGGCCAGTCGGCCTCCACCATCGATTTAATTTCAGTTCTCTTATCCGTGTTCATCCGTGCAATCCGTGGTTAAAAAATTCCGTCACTTGTTCTCTGCATACCCTGGCCGAAAAAATACGCGATACACCCCTCCGCCCACCTGACCACCCACGAGCGGCGCGAGCACATACACCGTTAGCCAGCCCCAGCCGTTCGCTGCAAACGGCACCGCGCCCCACCCGCCGAAAATCGCGCTCCACACCCGCGGCCCCACGTCACGCGCCGGGTTAAAACCCGCCATCGTCAGCGGCCCGAGCAGCGAGATCAGCATCGTGATCGTCAACCCGATCGCCGCCGCCGTCAGCTCGCGCGGACGCCCCGCGTTGCGCTCATCCGTCACGCCGAAAATCACGAGCACCAGCACCGCCGTTCCCAGCGCCTCGATGAAAAATGCCGCCGCTGGCGACACCACCGCACGGATCGCGTCGGTCAACGGCTTGCCGCCCGGGCTCGGAAAAAATTCCCCGAAGATCATCGCCGACGCCTCGCTCCCCGCCGCTCCACGCACGATCCCGTGCCTCGCCTCAAACGCCGCCAGCGGCCCCGCAAACACCCCGTGCAACACCGCCGCCGCCGCGAACGCCCCGGCCAACTGCACCGCCACATACGGCCCCACGCGCCGCGCCGGAAAATTCCCGCACGTCGCCAGCGCGCACGTCACCGCCGGATTGAGATGCGCCCCGCTGAGCGCGCCCGTCAGGTAAATCGCCGTCGCGATTCCCAAGCCCCACACGATGGCCACTTGGAAAATCCCGACCTGTGCCCCCGTGAGCACCGCCGCCGCGACCGAGCCGCACCCGAAGAACACGAGCAGGAACGTCCCGAAAAATTCCCCCACCGCCCATGCCGGAATTTTCATGGCTCGAATCGTTCAGCCACATCCGCCGCTTCCGCAGCAGCCCCCGGCCTCCGCCGTCGGAGCCACGCCGCACAGTTCCTTCGCGAGACAATCCGTGTGCTTGCCGCCGAGCCGCACCACCAGTCGCTCCGCTTCGCGCTCGACCGCGATCACCGTGAATTGGATTACGTTGCACGCCTCGTATTCGAGTTCCACCGGCAGATCCTCGCTGCCCAGCACCCGCGCCGAATGCGCAAACGCCTTCAGCAATTTTTCCGCCGTGATGCGGTGGCCCACATCCTCGCCGACCCACGTTTGTAGCAGACACGTCACGCTTCTCCGCACCGTGCCTCCGCAGTCCACGAAATCCTTCTGCACGCGCCCGACCTCCGTCACATGAAAATGCGCCTCGATCGGATCTCCATCCGGCCACAGCACCGTCAAGGGAAGTTCCGGTGCCGCCGCGAGCGCGTGTTTCAGCGCGGAAATCGTCATCGCCGGCTCCGGCACCGCCGCACTCGGTGCAGCACAACACTCAGTAGCGTTCTCGGCGGCGCTCATCGTTTCATCGCCTCCTCGCCCTCGAGTTTGAATTGGTCGCCCACCGCCCGGACTGCCACCGCGTCGAGCAGCTTTTCCTCAGGAAACGCACAGAACAGCTCCACCCGTCGTGCCACTTGGGAGGCCACATTGACGAACTCCCGATATTTCTCCTCCTCGGTGCCCTCGGCTCCCGCGGGGTCGGGCGAGCCCCAGTGAGCGATCATCGGCTGCCCCGGCCATACCGGGCACGCCTCTTTCGCATTGTCGCACACCGTGATCACGAAATCGAACTTCACGCCCTTGAACTCATCCCACGACTTCGAGCGGCCGGCGCTGGCGTCGAGCCCGTATTTTTCCGCCAGCACTCGGATCGCGAGCGGGTTCACCCGTCCCGTCGGCTTCGAGCCGGCACTATGGACTTCGAAGCGCCCCTTGCCTTTGGTGCGGAGCAGATACTCGCCGATGATCGAACGGGCCGAGTTGCCCGTGCAGAGAATCAAAACTTTATATGGATTTTTCTGGTTCATGGGAAAATTTCACGCCTTTCGTCGGTCCGATGGAGACGGCGTGTCCCCACACCGCAACGCCCCCGCTCGCTTCCGACGTGTCGGCCCGCAGCACCCCGGCCCATTCTCCGCCAGCCCCGGTGCGAGTTTCCGCAGCCGCTCCAAATCGCGCTGAAACACCGGTTGCTCCCGCACACAGTCCTGCAGGCACGCGAGATTGGTCCGCAGTTCCGCCGGAAGCTTCGCCGGCAACTCGTAGATCATCCAGTTCCCCTCGCGCCGCGCCGTCACCAGCCCGCGCGTGCGCAGGTAACCGAGATGCTTGGAAATCTTCACCTGCGGCTCCCGCAGCACCGCCTGAAAATGGCACACGCACAGCGGCCCCTGCGCGAGCACGTTGAGCAGCCGCAGCCGCGTCACGTCGCACAGGCACTCGTAGATTTGCACCAGCTCCATGCGCGACTTCGTATTCTCTTTAAGGAATATAGATCAAGCCCGTATTTCGTGCCATTTTGGCGACCCTCATTTCGCGCGTGCATTGGCTCTCCCGCGCGCTAAGAACGCCGTGTCGTTTCCATCCTCATCCCCCCTATGAAAAAATATCTCGTCGAGTGCATCGGCACGTTCTTCCTCGTGTTCACCATCGGTAACACCGTCATCGCTCCCGGCGCCGGCGCGCTCGCGCCGCTCGCCATCGGCGCCTCGCTCATGGTCATGATTTTCGCCGGCGGCCACATCTCCGGCGGCCACTTCAACCCCGCCGTCACGCTCGCCGTCTGGCTGCGCGGCAAGTGCGACACGAAGGACGTCGTTCCCTATTGGGTCGTGCAGGTGCTCGGTGCCGCCATCGCCGCGTGGCTCGTCCATTTCATCAAGGGTCCGGTCACCGTCAGCCCGCTGCCCATCGGCTGGAAGGCCGCGCTGCTCGTCGAGTTCCTTTTCACCTTCGCGCTCGCCTGGGTCGTGCTGAACACCGCCACCGCCAAAGGCACCGCCGGCAATTCCTTCTACGGCCTCGCCATCGGCATGACGGTGATGACCGGCGCGTTCGCCGTCGGCGGCGTGTCGGGCGGAGCGTTCAACCCCGCCGTCGCCGTGGGCGTCACGCTCATGGGCCTCAGCACGTGGGCCAATCTCTGGATTTTCCTCGTGGGCAACTTTGCCGGCGGCGCCGTGGCCGCGCTCACCTACAAACTCGTCAACGGAGAAGAGTAAATCTCTTCCTCCGTCCGCAAAAAAGCCGCGCTGTTCAGCGCGGCTTTTTTCTCGGCAATTTTATCCGGACTCCGATCAGCGCCGCACGCCGCGGTGCAACCGGCTCACGGGCTTCGCCGCTGCGGCCGCGACTTCCGCCTGCGCCTTCTCGTCGAAGAGCGCGGAATATATATACGGGAAGCCTTCGATTTTCTTGCGCTCGATAGCCATGCCGGTGAACCGCTCGATGCTGCGCGCGTCGCGCACGTCTTCCTCGGTCACGAGTGTGAACGCATCGCCGGTGTTCTGCGCGCGGCCCGTGCGACCGATGCGGTGGACGTAGTCCTCGGCGTTCTCCGGCACGTCGTAGTTGATCACGTGCGAGACGCCCGCGATGTCGAGGCCGCGCGCCGCGATGTCCGTCGCCACGAGCACCTCAAACTTGCCCTGCTTGAAACCGTCCAGCGCCTCGATGCGTTCGCGCTGGCTGCGATCCGAGTGCAGCACGCCGACCGTGTGGCCCTTGCGCTGCAGCCGGTCCGCGATGCGGTCCGCGCCCATGCGCGTGCGCGAAAAAATGAGCACGCTCTTGAAATCCGTCTGCTCAAGCAGGAGTTGCAGAAGATCGAATTTCTGCGACGCCACCACGGGATAAAACGCATGCGCAATCGTCTCCGCTACGGAGCGCTGCCGTCCGATTTCGACGCGCGCGGGCTCGCGCAGTGCCCAGCCCGCGAGCGAGGCGATTTCCGGCGGAACCGTGGCGGTGAAAAACAACGTCTGCCGCGTCTTCGGCGTCTGCTGCACGATACGTTTCACATCGGGCAGGAATCCCATGTCGAGCATCCGGTCCACTTCGTCGAGCACGAGAATGTCGATGTCCTTTAGCGACACGTTGCCTTGCTCCATGTGGTCGAGCAAGCGGCCCGGCGTCGCCGCGAGGATGTCCATCCCGTGCTTCAAATCTTCCAACTGTTTCCCGTAGCCGACGCCGCCATAAACGATCGTCACGCGGAGATCGGTGAACTTGGAAAATTTCTGAAACGCCTCCTCCACCTGCAGCGCCAGCTCGCGCGTCGGCTCGAGGATGAGGCAGCGCAGTTTCCCGTGCGTGCCGAGTTTCTGGATGATTGGCAGCGCAAACGCCGCCGTCTTGCCCGTGCCCGTCTGCGCCGAGCCAATCAGGTCGCGCCCGGCCAGCACTACGGGAATCGCCTGCGCCTGAATCGGCGTCGGCTCCACGTAGCCCATTTCCTGCACACCAAACGCCAGCGCGTCGGAAAGGCCGAGCTTCGAAAACGCCGTGTCCATCTTCGGCACGTCCACCGGCACCGCCGGTTTTACCGGCCCGCTGCGCGGATGATCGTAGGTCTTGTCCGTCGCCGGGCGCTCGCGCTTTACCGGTCCGCCGCTGAAACTTTCCTCGCGCCGACCGCCCGGGCCGCCGCGGCCAGGACCATCCTGACGCGACCGTCCCTCGTAGCCCCCGCGCCCACCGCCACGCTGCCCGCCGTCGCCGCGACGAGGTTCGTCGCGCCGCGGACGCGACTCATGACTTTGGCCGGCACCCTGCCCGCCGCGCGGTTCATGACCGTGAGCCGGGCGCTCGCCCTGCGACCGCTGACCCTGCGAGCCGCGCTGGCCTTGGCCGCCCCGTTCCGGCCGCGGCGCGGAGGAACTCTTGGAATGAGCCTGAGCGGCGGGCTTGGCGGCTGACTGGCTGGAAGTGGGTTTCGCTTCGCGCTTCGGCGAAATCGTGTCGCGGAGCTTCGCGAGAATTTTTCTGAGCATGTTAAACGGGTTAAACCGGCCAAAGTCGCGGAATCGCCCTCGTTTGCAATCCCGGAGATGGCCCGTGCGCCCGCCACACCCGCCTCCATTTCCATTATTCGTTTTCCACCGCCCACCACTCTCGCGCCGTCTCAGCGCTCTCCAGTCCGACCCGACCGTTTGTAACGTATTATATTACAAACCCGCTTTTCCCAGAGGAGATTCTCCGCGGAAATTTGTCATATAATACATTACAAGCTAAGCGGGGCCGGGCACGACGAGTGGTTTGACAACGGACATTCGAGAGCATTCCCGGTATCGCCCGTTGGACGTCGAAACTTGCGCTACGGGTCATCGTGGGCACCGCCCGCGTCCTTGACACCTCCCGTAAAAGTAACACTCGTAGTTACATTAGCCCATGACCGGAAACTCCCGCTTCGCCGTCAGCGTGCACATCCTCTCCTACTTGGTTTACAAGCAGGGAGCGGCCGTGCCCTCCTCGGAGATCGCGGCCAGCGTCGATACGAATCCGGTCGTCATCCGCCGCCTGCTCTCCGCGCTCGTAAAAGCCCGCCTCGTCAACGCCCAGAAAGGCGCCAGCGGTGGCTTCTCCCTCGCCAGCGCCCCGGCCAACATCAGCCTCCTCGACATCTATCGCGCCGTCGAACCGAAGCCCAGCTACGGCATGAGGAATTTCGCGCCCAATCAAAAGTGCCCCGTCGGCGCGAAAATCGAGGCTATCCTCCAAGGCCTTTTCTTCAAGGCCCAGAGCGCCATGGAAACCGAGCTCGGCGGCATGACCATCGCCGACGTCGTCGCCCAGCTGCGTCCCATTTGCTCCGGCAAACGCTAAAAAAAATTGGCCTTTTATGTAACATAATCAGTTACCTTTACTAAAAGCTCTCCGCCACGCTCCATTCCCTTCACCGCCACCCGATGCCTCCGACCTTCCGGTTCCTCTCCGCCCGCCTGCGCGTCGCCTCGCTCGACCGCGCCGAAGCCTTCTACTCCGGCGTGCTTGGTCTGCATCCCCTTCGCACCGCCTCCGGTGAACTCACCCTCCACCCTTCGCCCGACGCGCCCGCGTTGCTTACGCTGCGCGAAATCCCCGGGCTCCCGCCCGCGCCCGAGGATGCGCCCGGCCTTTTTCATCTCGCGCTGCTCGTGCCTACGCGCGCCGATCTGGCCCGCGTGCTGCGTCGTCTCGCCGAACAGCGCCACCCGATCCAAGGCCTCTCCGACCACGGCGTGAGCGAGGCCATCTATCTCGCCGACCCCGATGGCAACGGCCTCGAACTCTACGCCGACCGGCCGCGCGCCGAATGGCCGCAACGCGCCGGCCAGCTCGTGATGTTCACCCGCCCGCTCGACGTTCCCCTTCTCCTCTCCAGCGCACCCGATGACCGCCCTGCCGGCCTGCCTCCTGGCACCACCCTCGGCCACGTGCATCTCCGCGTGGCCGATCTCGCCGCCGCCGAACGCTTCGCCACGATCGACCTCGGCCTCACTGTAACAACTCGCGCCTATCCCGGCGCGCTCTTCTACGCCGCCGACGGTTATCACCACCACCTCGCGACCAACACCTGGGGCGTTCGCTCGCCCGCGCCCGCCGCGCTTCACGCCGGACTCGATTCGGTGCAGGCCACCGTGCCCGGCCTCACCGCCGCCCGCACCGTGGAAGGGCCGGCGAACATTTCCTTCGAGCTGGCCCCCGCGTAAAATCCCCCCGCTTCCCCACCATTACGCCACTCCGCCGCACGCCGCACCAAAAACCTACGGCTCGTCCTTCCGCGGTTTGAACAACGCGTCCGCCAGCGGCACGTTGTGTTTCACGGACAAAACTTTCGTCACCGAGGTCATCGCGGGATTCGTCGCCGTGGTCGTGAACGGCATCACCACGCCGTCCACCGCGCGAAAATCCGCGAAATCAAACACCACCGCCAGCGAGCCCTGTGGCCCCGCCGCCACCGTCGATTCGATCCGCAGCAGCCGCCCGTCCTCCTCGCCGAAATAGTAGAGCCCGGCCGGCCCCTGCATCGTCGCCAGCGCGACGAGTTGCGCGCGCCGCCCGTTCACCTCCCTCGTCCCCAGCAAGCGCCGCAGCGGACATCGCTCGGCGAGCATCGTGTTCGTCCGCAGATCCGCGTTGTCCAACAGTTGCCGAAGCTCCGTGCCCTTCAGCGCGCGGTAGCCTTGCAGGTCGGAATTGGTCCATGCCGTCGTCCCATCGTAGCCCTGCGCGACGTGTCCCATCCCCGGTAAATCCTGCTCGACCAGCACCCGGTTGGGCAGCTTCTGCGAAAGCGTCATGCGATATTTCACGCCCGCCGTGGTGATCTCCACCTCCTGCTGCGTCACGCGCGATCGGATACGCTCCACCGGCGCCCACCCGCCCACCGTCTCCCGGTATCGGTCCAGGATTTTCGCCACCGCTAACCCCTCGCGCAACGCCTCCGCCGGCGCCGCCCATAGTGAATTTCCCACCAGCGGATTCGGCACCGCCTCGATCCGTCGCACCGTGTAGGCGCTCGTCGGGCTTTGCACCTTCAGCACGAACGGCAACCGCATCCCGCCCACCTCGCGATAGTCCGAAAACTCCAGCGTCTCGTCCGGCGCCGCCCCCGCCGCGGGCCAGCGTTCGATGCGCAACACCCCCCCGCTTTTCTCGTCGAAAAACCACCGCTCGGGCGGCCCCGCGCGCGGCGTCAGGCTCACGACCCGGCAGCGCCGTCCCTGCACCGTCGCATCCGCCAGCAGTCGCCGCTCGGGATAATCCTCGGTCAGGGTCAGCGCGGCGCGGATGCTGTCGCGCCGCAGCGTGGCCGCCAATTCCGCCGGCGGCACGAAGCCAAATCCCAGCGCGTTGTGTTTTCTCCACGCGATTTTGCCGTCGTAGGCCTCGGTTAAGTTCAAGCCGTTCGGAAACGTCAGCTCCGACCGGTAGAAATTCCCCGCCGTCTGCCACGTGTGAACTTCAAAATTTGCGCCACCCCCCGCCGCCAGTTCCACCGTGGCGCGCACCTCCATGCCTCGCAGTTGCTCCAACACCCCGCGCCCGCCCAAGGCCTCGATCCAACGCTCCAACACCGCCTGCACCTGCGCACTCTCCTGGCTCGTCGGTTTCAGCCCGCCGGTCGCGCAACCGCCCAGCAGCCCCAGCGCCAGCGCCGCGAGAAACAGCGACGCGCCCAACCTCCTCTTCGCCCCGGTCTTCATGATTTCCCCCCCGGCACGGCCGCGCTTTTTTTCCGCTGCAGCGTGAGCCATGCCCGCGCCGCCGCCAGCACCGGATCGCGACCCGCAACCAGATCCTCGCGCGAAAGCATGATCGCTTCGTCCGGCGTCACGCCCCGGCCCTCGATGCGCACGCCCTTCGGCGTCTGCAAATCCGCGATCGCATATTGCAGCAGATCGCCCGTCGGCAGCGTTTTGAAAACCGACGGCAGCGCCGCGCCCACGCTCATCTCCCCAAACACCCGCGCCCGCCCCGCCTCCTGCAATCCCACCGCCAAAATCTCGCTCGTCGAAGCCGAGCCGCTGTCGATCAACACCGCCAACGGCCCCAAGAACGCCCCTTCCTGCGGCGTCACCGCGAGGCCGATAAAACCTTTTCTCAAATGTGTTTTCCCCAGTGAAAATTCATCCTTGGTCAGCCAGCCGCAGATGCCCTGGGCCATCAGCGTCACCCCGCCGGGGTTGCCGCGCAGGTCGATCACGAGACCGTCGCCCGGCGGCAGTTTCCGCAGCCACGCGCGGATGTCTTTCATCAGCGAAGGCAGAAACACGTTGAAACGCAGATACGCGATTCCATCCGTCCCGCGCACCGTTTCTCTCTCGATCAACTGCGCCGGAAAATTCCCGATCGGCTCCGACCACGTGCCCTCGGTCGCCGCGCACGTCACCGTGACCAGCCGCGCCTCGCCGCCCGGTGCCGCCACGACGAGCGGCACCCCCGTCCCCACCGGCGCGCGCAACCGGCTCGCGACGAAGCCCCCGAGATGCGCCGCCTGCCGCGCCGGCGTCTGGCCCGACCCCGCGAGAAATTCCGCGATCTGCGCCACCTCCTGGTCGTTCACCCGCCGCACCGCGTCACCCGGCTTGAGCCCCGCCCCCGCCGCCGGCGAACCCGGCCGCACGCGCGTGATCACCACCTCGCGCGCGATCACCTTCACGTCCGCGCCCGTCGTGCCGATCCGCATCCGCTCGCCCGGCTGATACACCGCCGTCTCGCGCGGCAAAATCGCAAAGTGCGTCTTCTGCAGCTCGCCCAGCATCGCCTGCAACAGCGCGCGCAATTCCGGTTTGCCCGCCGCCTGCGCGAGTTGCGGGCGGTATTTTTCCCGCACCGCCGCCCAGTCCAGCCCGCCAAATTTCGGGTCGAAATACGCGTCGTTCACCGTCTGCCAGACGACCGCAAACGTCTCCTCGCGGATCGCCGGCCAGCCCGCCGCTTCTTCGGCCCGCGCCGCGCCCGGCGAAAATCCCGCCCAAGCCAAAACCAAACCGGCGCACCAATTCGCGGTGGATGAAAACGGCATCGCGTCCCCAGATGCTGCCAGCCCTCCGGCCAAGTCAACGCCGCAGCAAGCAACATCGCGCCATTCGGGCGCGGCCGGGTTTGTTCGTTCCCGCGTTTGGTTTGGGAAAGGTTCACTCCGCACCGTAAGCGCGCGGTTAGCGCCGGTGGTTGAGACCATCGGGTGCTCTCGTGGTGCTGCGCCCCGCCCTTCGCGCTTGGCATGGCCGAACGCGAACCCACACTCCGCCGGAAATATCCGCCGCGCATGAACCCCGACGTTCTCTGGCTCTTCCGCCTCACCCTCGACCAGCGCCTCGTCACCCACGCGCAAGCCGTCGCCCTCCGCGCCGCCCTCGGCGACCGCGCCGAGCTGATGGATTACGCGCAGAAGCTCATCGACGACGGCCTCGTCGAGGACATCGCCACCCTCGAAAAACTCGCCGACCTCGCGATGACCAAGGCCGAAAAAGGCCCGCCGCTCGGTGACCCGTTCGAAGACGAGCCACCCGCGCGCGAATCCATTTCCGCCGCGCCCTTTGCCGACCCCGCCGCGCGAACCGCCGGAAAATTTTCAACCGCCTTTCCCTTCGCCACGCTCGCCCAGCTCGACGATCCCGCGCTCGCCACCGCGCTGCGCGAGTTGCTCCGCGCCACCGCCCGCTTCGGCGCCAGCGATCTCCACCTCTCCCCTAGCTCGCGCCCCTTCATCCGCAAAAACCGCGAGCTCACCTTCGTCGCACCGCATCCCCTCACCCCCGCCGACTCCCTCCGCCTCAACACCGCCCTCCTCTCCGCCGGCCAGAAAAAGATTTTCCTCGAGCGTAAGGACTACGACTACGCCCTGGCCGTCAGCCACGCCGATCGCTACCGCGTGAACCTCATGTTTCACAAAAACGGCGCCGCCGGTTCCTACCGCATGGTGCCCGACCAGGTGCGCACGCTCGCCGAACTCGGCTTCGAGGCGCACCTCGGCACGCTCGAAAAACTCCTCTCCTACCACAACGGCCTCATCCTCATCACCGGCCCCGTCGGCTCCGGCAAAACCACCACGCTCGCCTCGATGGTCGCCTACCTCAACGAGACGCGCACCGACCACATCATTACCGTCGAGGATCCCATCGAGGTCGTGCAGCCCCCAAAAGGCTGCAACGTCACCCAGCGCGAGGTCGGCCCGCACACCAAGACGTTCGCCAGCGCGCTGAAAAGCGCCCTCCGCGAAGACCCCGATGTGATCGTCATCGGCGAGCTCCGCGATTTGGAAACCATCGAGATGGCGATCACCGCCAGCGAGACCGGCCACCTCGTCATCGGCACCATGCACACGAGCGACGCCGCCACGACCCTCAACCGCCTCCTCGACGTCTTCGCCCCCGCGCAGCAACCGCAGATCCGCGCCAGCGTGGCCGAGAGTCTCCGCGGCGTCGTCTGCCAGCGCCTGCTCCCCGCGCCCGACGGCGGCGTCACGCTCGCCTGCGAAATCATGGTCAACAACACCGCGATCCAAAACCTCATCCGCGAAGGCAAGACGCAGGGTTTGAAAAACACGATGGAGACCGGAGCCCGCGAGGGAATGTGCCTCATGGGCAACGTCGTTTACGCTCTCTGGCAGGAGAAAAAAATCTCCGACGAAACCGCCCTCGCCAACATCACCAACCGCAGCGTGCGGGCGAGGATCACGGGGTGAAGAAACGAACACCTATAGAAATTCCCCATCGCAACCGCAGTCCATACGGCTGGTGGGTCGCCAGCTTTATCGAGCGCTTCGAATGGAAAACAGATGACCGTTCAAAACCCAACCGCCTCTGTCTGGCCTACGAAAACACGATTTTAATTAAAGCACCCGACCGCGAATCCGCTTACAAAAAGGCTCTGAAAACCTGCCAGAGTTCATCCGAAAAATGGCAGAACTACGGCGACGAGCGCCCTGGACGCTGGGTCGTTGAAGGCCTCACATCACTGCTGCCAATCTATGAAAAATTGGAAGACGGAGCCGAGATTATCTGGCACGTTTATGCCGGAAAACGCGTGAGCAAGATCCGTTCACGTGTGAAGAGCAAACAGCAGCTAGAATGCTTTCGCGATTAAACTATGCCCGCCCTCGACCATCTCCTCCGCACCATGATCGACCAAGGCGGCTCCGACCTGCACCTCACGGTCGGCCTCCCGCCCAAAGCCCGCATCTCCGGCGCGCTCGTGGCGCTCCCCGGTGCACCGCTCGACGCCGCCACCATGGAAAACTACCTCAAGGAAATCGTCCCCGAGCGACGCTGGCACGACTACCTTGAGCGTCACGATCTCGACCTCGCGCACGAAATTCCCGGCGTCGCGCGCTTCCGCGGCAACTTCCTCTACAACCACTGGGGCCAGGCCGCCGTGTTTCGCCAGATCCCCGCCACGATCGTCCCCTTCGAAAAGCTCGGCCTGCCCGAGACGTTGAAAAAACTCTGCCATCTCAACGAAGGCCTCGTCGTCGTCACCGGCCCCACCGGCTCCGGCAAATCGACCACGCTCGCCGCGATGATCGACTACATTAACACCAATCTCTCGCGCCACATCATCACCATCGAGGACCCCATCGAGTTCGTTCATACCGGCAAAAAATCCGTCATCGTCCACCGCGAAGTCGGCGAACACACCGGCTCCTTCGCCGCCGCGCTCAAAGGCGCCATGCGCCACGACCCCGAC